>NZ_JANSIC010000005.1:24634-26731 GCF_047461955.1 Synechococcus sp. R55.7 | reverse complement strand
AACCTGATCTGGTTCATACCAGCGTAGGAAAGCGAGCACTGGAGTTGACAACATGCGCAGCGAATGGGTTGCCCGTCGCCGTGGGCAAGCAAATGTAACGCAGATGCACTTTGCCCGTCAGGGCGTGATTACCGAAGAGATGGAGTACGTGGCCCGGCGGGAAAACCTGCCGCCGGAACTGATCCGCTCGGAAGTGGCCCGGGGTCGCATGATCATCCCTGCCAACATCAATCACACCAACCTCGAGCCGATGTGCATTGGGATCGCTTCCCGGTGCAAAGTCAATGCCAACATTGGCGCTTCCCCTACTTCTTCCGGCTTGGCCGAAGAGCTGGAAAAGCTGAAATTGGCCATCAAATACGGCGCCGATACCGTTATGGATCTGTCCACTGGCGGGGGCGATTTGGATGAAATTCGCACAGCCATTATCCAAGCTTCTCCAGTGCCCATTGGCACGGTGCCCATCTACCAGGCCCTAGAAAGCGTGCATGGCAATGTCGAAAAACTCTCGGCAGAAGATATCTTGCATATTATCGAAAAGCAGGCCCAGCAAGGGGTGGACTACATGACCATCCATGCCGGGATCCTGATCGAATATCTGCCGTTGGTACGCCACCGCCTGACGGGAATTGTTTCTCGTGGGGGTGGGATCCTGGCCCGTTGGATGTTGGCCCACCACAAACAAAACCCGCTTTATACCCACTTCCGCGACATTATCGAGATTTTCAAGAAATACGATGTTTCTTTTAGTCTGGGAGATTCTTTGCGACCGGGATGTTTGCACGATGCTTCTGATGAAGCACAACTGGCGGAGTTGAAAACCCTGGGCCAGTTGACCCGCATGGCTTGGGAGCACGATGTGCAGGTGATGGTAGAAGGGCCGGGGCACGTGCCGATGGATCAAATTGAATTTAACGTGCGCAAGCAAATGGAGGAGTGCGACGAAGCTCCCTTCTACGTTTTGGGGCCTTTGGTAACCGATATTGCGGCAGGCTATGACCACATCAGCTCCGCCATTGGAGCAGCCTTAGCCGGTTGGTACGGGGCAGCCATGCTTTGCTATGTCACCCCCAAAGAGCACCTGGGTTTGCCCAATGCAGAGGACGTGCGCAACGGCTTAATTGCCTATAAAATTGCCGCCCATGCTGCCGATATTGCCCGTCATCGCCCCGGTGCCAGGGATCGGGATGATGAGATGTCCAGAGCTCGCTATAACTTCGACTGGAACCGACAATTTGAACTGTCTTTGGATCCAGAACGCGCCAGAGAATATCACGACGAAACCTTGCCGGCAGATATCTACAAAACGGCAGAGTTCTGCTCCATGTGTGGGCCAAAGTTTTGCCCCATGCAAACCAAAATGGATGCAGAGGCTTTGAGCGAGCTGGAGCGGTTCTTGGCCGCGCAGCCAACAGGGTAAGCCTTGGCCCATCCCTGCCCTGAAGGCTTGAAAAAGGCCATCGTCTATCTCGCCTATGGACTGGATTGGGATCCCAGCCTCAAGCTGTCAAAAAGTTGGGTCTAAAGTTCTGTCCTACCGCAGGGATCCCTGCCCTTTGCGGCGGGGAGTGTGTCAAGCTGATCTGTAGAAGAACCATTGCAGTTGGCTCAATTGAGCACAGAGGATGACATGGCACTTAGACAACTCGGGCATGTCGCCATCCGGGTAGAGGACATTCCCAAGGCGGTGGAGTTCTACCAAAAGCTGGGCATGGTTAACGTCTGGCAGGATCCCGACTGGGCCTACATGAAGGCAGGAGAGGATGGGCTGGCGCTATTGGGGCCGGGCTACCGCGCGGCAGGGCCTCACTTTGGCTTTGTCTTCGACAGCATAGAGGAGCTCCAGCAAGAACACCAGCGCCTGAAATCCCAAGGGATCCCGGTAGGGGCCATTCACACCCACAGGGATGGCACGGCCTCTTTCTATGGCAAGGATCCCGACGGCAACCTGTTTGAGTTTTTGTATGAACCTGCGGGAACCTTCGACCAAGCCAAGGCAGCCCAAGCCACAGCTTGACTTAGCACCTTGAGGGCGCTCCCCCAAGTACTCTCAGTTTGTCCAACGCAAAGGGATCCTCTTGTACACAGGGGATCCCC
>NZ_JANSIC010000005.1:22049-24534 GCF_047461955.1 Synechococcus sp. R55.7 | reverse complement strand
GGAGTTGCCCGGTCAGTCGCCAGATCTGCTGGAGGTTTGCACGTACAAAATCACCAGGAAGATGGCGGGCACCAGAACAACTAAGAGGGTGGCCAAGATGCCCAGGTAGTTCGTCTCCATAACTCACAAATGCCACAAGCCCAACTGGCAGTCAGCATACCACTCTGAGGTACGACTTGCCCAAAGGGAAAACGGGCGGGCCAAGGCTAGGGCTTGGTTTTGACCGAAACATCCCCCAACACCTTGGTCTGGCAAGCAAGGCGGTAGCTGTCGGGCTTGCGCTTGAGCTTGCGGTTTTCCGCCTCGGTGCGAGGGGAGAGGTTCTCGGATCCCTCAACAATCTCCACCACACAGGTGCCACACTGGCCGTTGCCGCCGCAGTTGAGCAGCTTGGCCATCATTTTGTAGAGATCGATCTGGTTTTCCAGAGCCTTCAAGCGCAAGTTAGCGCCTTCAGCGACGAAGATCTCTCGGTTCTCGTTGACGAAGCGGATCGTTGCCATACCCCTGCCAGAAACCACGACACCTTTCAGCCTGAGCCAGGAGAGCGCTCACAGTTGCTAAGTATTGTAACATTTTAAGTCATATTTTTAATCTCCGGCGAGAGATCTGGGAAGATGATGCCTAAAGTGAGACGGCATCCTGCCTGAAGCCACTCAGGTCGGTAGCGTTTCGTTATACTGTTTGATGCCCGTGATGGAAATTCTGAGAGCGATATCCTCTTGGGTGCGCTCAGGGGTTCAAGCGGGTGCGGTACCCCCCGACTCTGAAGAAACTGCTCAGGTCAGGATCCCAGGTAAGATGTCGGCTTAATTGTTTGACTGGATATCGCGTAAGTGTTGGAGAACGTGGAGGACCGAGCTTTATGGGACTACCGTGGTATCGGGTCCATACGGTTGTACTGAATGACCCAGGTCGCCTAATCGCGGTTCACCTAATGCATACCGCTCTGGTAGCAGGTTGGGCCGGATCAATGGCGCTTTATGAGACGGCCATTTTCGATCCGTCGGATCCTGTCCTGAATCCGATGTGGCGTCAGGGCATGTTTGTCATGCCATTTATGGTTCGCCTGGGGGTGGTCAACTCCTGGGGCGGTTGGAATATCTACGGCGAGAGCGTAGCCAATGCGGGCTTCTGGACGTTTGAAGGGGTAGCTACTGCTCATATCGTTTTGTCCGGATTGCTCTTCTTGGCGGCCTGCTGGCACTGGGTGTACTGGGATCTGGAGCTGTTCCGGGATCCCCGCACCGGCGAGCCGGCTTTGGATCTGCCGAAAATATTTGGGATCCACCTGCTGTTGGCCGGGATCCTCTGCTTTGGGTTTGGCGCCTTTCACCTGACGGGGGTGTTTGGCCCGGGGATGTGGGTGAGCGATCCCTATGCGACGACGGGACACGTCCAGCCGGTAGCACCGGAATGGGGGCCAGCCGGTTTTAACCCCTACAACGCCGGAGGGGTGGTGGCCCACCACATTGCTGCAGGCATCGTGGGCATCATTGCAGGTCTATTTCACATCACGGTACGCCCACCCCAGCGCCTCTATCGCGCTCTGCGAATGGGGAACATCGAGACGGTGCTTTCCAGCTCGATCGCGGCGGTGTTTTTTGCCGGTTTTGTGGTGGCCGGAACCATGTGGTACGGCAGCGCCACTACCCCTGTGGAGCTGTTTGGTCCCACCCGCTACCAATGGGATTCTGGCTATTTCAACCAGGAGATTAACCGCCGGGTAAATGCGGCTATGGAAGCCGGGATGACCCGCAGCGAGGCCTACAACTCCCTGCCCAAATCTTTGCTCTTCTACGACTACGTGGGCAACAGCCCGGCCAAGGGGGGTCTGTTCCGAGCTGGCCCCATGAACAAAGGGGATGGCATTGCCATCGAGTGGCTGGGCTACCCGGTGTTCCGTGACCGCGAAGGGCGGGAGCTGACGGTGCAGCGGATGCCCAACTTCTTCGAGACCTTCCCGGTTATCCTGCGGGATGCCGATGGGGTGGTGCGGGCAGACATTCCCTTCCGTCGGGCAGAGTCTCGCTATAGCTTTGAGCAGGTGGGCGTGACGGTGGAGTTTTACGGCGGCAAGCTGGACGGTCAGGTGTTTACCGACCCGGCAACCGTCAAGAAATATGCCCGCCAGGCCCAGTTGGGTCAGTTGTTTGAGTTCGACCGAGAAACCCCCAAGGCGGACGGCACCTTCCACACCAGCCCCCGCGGTTGGTTTACCTTTGCTCACGCGGTCTTTGCCCTGCTGTTCTTCTTTGGCCACATCTGGCACGGCGCTCGCACTCTCTTCCGCGATGTGTTCGCCGGTATTGACCCCAATATGAGCGAGGAAATGGTGGAGTTCGGCGTCTTCCAGAAAGTAGGGGATCCCACCACTCGCAAGGTTCAGGAAGCCTAGAGCCCTTTTCGGCGATGCCGTCGGCACTCTGCTTCACTTTGGAGATGGGGTGCTGGCGGCTCTGAGTTAATCTGGAATCAAGCCCCC
>NZ_JANSIC010000005.1:16164-21949 GCF_047461955.1 Synechococcus sp. R55.7 | reverse complement strand
GTATGGAAGCCATCACCTACACCTTTATCCTGTTTTTGACGTTGGGCCTTCTGTTTTTCGCGGTCGCCTTTCGGGAAACTCCGAGAATTACCAAGAAGTAACCCAGGGTAGTGGCTGCCGTTCCTGCTGTGCCGGGCTCAAGCAAGGCAGAGGGAAGGTCAGTCTCTTTTGAGATTTGTGGTTTAGGCTTAGTTCTGGATGGGGCCGGAGCTCTCTCCGGCTTTCCTATTTGCGGTTGGGTAGCGGCAACTCGGAATGGAGTGATTCCAAAATAAGATTCCAAAATAAATAGTCAAGTAGCGGCAACCTGAGGATCCTTCCTTTTGGGAGAGGAGGGGGGAGTTCTCAGAGCTACTGAGACCCTTTTCGGTACTCTTCAGTACTCTGTAGGAGAACGCTTGTCCTACTGCTCAAATTGAACTCGCTAAGGATGCCTTAGGATGGCTTTTGGGATCCCAGAGACAGCTTAGCTTGGGTTCAGATTCAAGATTGGGTTAACGATGGCAACAGTGCTGCTGGTGGAAGATGATCCGATCAACGCCCGTGTTTTTGAGAAGGTGTTGCGACGGCGGGGAGGTTTTGAGGTCTTTCACAGCCAGGATGTGGAGCAGATTTTGAAGCTGGCCCAGGGGCACGAGGTGGATGTCATTTTGTTGGATGTTTCCCTGTCCCAGAGCACCTTTCGCGGCGAGGCGGTGGACGGGATCCGCATTGCCCAACTGTTGAAGGCGGATCCAAAAAGCCGCTCCATCCCCATTATTTTGGTGACGGCCCATGCGATGCGCGGCGACCGCGAGGCATTCTTGGCCCAGAGCGGGGCGGATGGTTATATCGCCAAGCCAGTGGTGGATCACGAGGAGATGGTGAATCAAGTTCGCCAGGTGTTGTCTCAAGGGCCGAGGCAGGAGTGAGCTGTCCCGGAGAAGAATGGAGAAGAAGAATTAGGCGGCGAAGCTGTGCAAAATCGACTGCCAGAAGGGGATCCCATCCTGCCCTGGCAAATCGGGATCTGCTGCCCGCTCGGGGTGGGGCATCAAACCCAAGATCCGACCGCTGGGATCGCAAATGCCGGCGATGTTGTCCACAGAGCCGTTGGGCGCAACCGGAGCATAGCGAAGGACGATCTGCCCTTGATCCTGCAATTGCTTGAGGGTATCCGGGTCGCAGGTATAGCGGCCTTCCCCATGGGCGATGGGCAGGGTTAGGGTGGATCCCTGGGGATACGCGCTTGTCCAGGGAAGATCCTGCCGTTCTATACGGATCCCCACTCGGTCGCAGATAAAGTGCAGGTTGGCATTGCGCACCAGCGCCCCCGGCAGCAGGCCCGCCTCTGTTAAGATCTGAAAGCCATTGCAGATGCCCAGCACATAGCCCCCTCGCGCCGCGTGCTCCTTCAGGGATCCCATCACCGGAGCAAAACGAGCGATGGCCCCACAACGCAAATAATCCCCATAGCTGAAGCCCCCCGGCAGCACCACCACATCCAGCTCCGACAAATCCGTCTCTCGGTGCCAGATCAGCCGCGTTGGGCAGCCCAAGAGGCCGCGGGTTACCCAGGCTACATCTCGGTCGCAGTTGGAACCCGGAAAAACAACAATGCCAAACCTCACGCCAGCCATTGGGATCCCTTAAGTGAGAGGAAAGAAGATGGTCAGATTAGAGGGATGGAAGAGGGGTTGGGGGTATTTTTGGAATGGCCATCAGATCAACCCCAAATCGCGTGAACCCATCAAATTAACCACCGATGGCAGCCACTTGGATTTGATAAGTCTCAATCACCGGGTTGGCCAGCAGTTGATGGCACAGCTCATCCACCTGGCGGCGGGCGGTCTCGGCGTCGGGGGCCTCTAGCTGCAGTTGGATATGCTTGCCAATGCGCACCTGCTGTACCTGGGTATGCCCCAACTGATGCAAGCTGGACTGAACCGCAGCCCCGGCGGGATCGAGAACAGAGGGGCGTAGGTGAATCTGAATCTGGGCCTGGAACTGCATAGAATAAAGGCTGGATCTGTTACCAGTGTATCAGTCGGATCATCACAGCTTTGGGTTCAGTCATGGATGCGTCGCGCGTGGTGGCCATTGCCCACAACGTTTTCCGGGAAACGATTCGGGATCGGATTCTCTACCTGGTGATGGTATTTGCGGTGGCCATGCTGGGAGCCACTGTTTTGATCCCGCAGGTGGCCAACCAGGCCCACAACAAAATCATTGCCGACCTGGGGTTGGCAGCCATTCACTTCTTCGGCCTGATCGTGGCCATTTTCGTGGGCACAGGGCTGGTGAATAAGGAGATTGAAAAACGCACGGTGTATGTGCTGATCGCCAAACCCATGAGCCGGGCAGAGTTCATTGTCGGCAAGCATCTGGGCCTATCGGCGCTGCTGTCGGTGCTGGTGCTGCTGATGACGGTTGTGTTTCTGCTGAGCTTGCTGCTGGTGCAGGCCCCGATCCCCCTTTTGGCCATTCTCTGGGCAACAGTCTTCACTTTCTTAGAGCTGGTGCTGATTGTTGCCGCAGCCCTGCTGTTCGGGGTTTTCACTTCCTCGATTCTGGCCACCCTCTACACCATTGCCCTGTTCCTGATGGGCCATGCCAGCCGCGCCCTGCTGCAACTGAGCAAGCTGGTGAAAGATGCCGGATTTGGCAAACTGTTTGAGGTGATTTATTTGATCCTGCCGGATTTGGAGCGCCTCAATTTGAGAGATGCTGCGGTTTACGGCCAAGTTCCGCCCCCAGCAGAACTTCTCGGAGATGCACTGTACGGCTTGGTTTACACCCTTTTGCTGCTGATTCTGGCAGTGTTGGTGTTCGCCCGGCGTGAGTTCTGACGTTACCTCTTCCCCCATGCGTTTTTTCCACTTCTATACGCCCGAACAGGTGCCTTCATCTGGGATCCCGGAGTGTGCGGTGGCCATTGATGTGCTGCGGGCCACCACCACCATTGCCACAGCGCTGGCAGCAGGAGCAGAAGCGGTACAGGTGTTTGCCCACCTGCAGCAGCTCCAAGAGGCAAGCCAAAACTGGCCGGCTTCCCAGCGGCTTTTGGCCGGGGAACGGGGGGGCAAAGCGGTGGCGGGGTTTGATCTGGGCAACTCCCCCCTCGACTACACTCCCGACCGCGTGCGAGACAAGCGCATCTTCCTGAGCACCACCAACGGCACGCGCAGCCTACAGCGCCTGGAAGGGATCCCAGTGGTGATTACAGCAGCCCTGGTGAACTTGGGAGCCGTGGTGGATTTTCTCAGACGGGGCTCCTTTGCCGAGGTGTGGCTGGTGGGATCCGGGTGGGAAGGGGCCTTCTCGCTGGAAGATACTGCCTGTGCCGGAGCCATCTTGCATCGCCTGGGCTGCTCTTTGAACCAGTTGGGCAACGACGAGACCTTGGCGGCCTTGGCCCTCTACCAAACTTGGCAGGACGATCTGCTGGGTTTGTTGAGACGCTCTAGCCACGGGCAACGGCTATTGGGTCTGGGGCCGGAAAACGATAAGGATCTGGCCTATTGTGCCGAGCTGGATCGTCTCTCAGTGGTGCCCCGACAGGTTCAGCCTGGGGTTTTGGCCAGTGGCGGGTAGATTCTGGACAGGTGGAGCGACCTGTGGATCCCACCACCCTCTGAGCTGGAAGTAGGCGGCCATTGTCAGCATGGGCTGGATCTCAACAGGCCGGGCGTAGGCTTGGGGATCCTTCCACGCCAGATATGGTCTTCGGCTAACCTGCTTGTGCCGTGTCGGGAGCGATGCCCAGCGCTTTCTGGTGCAGCCACGCCTGCCATTCCCCTGGGATCAGCTTGTTGTTAAACGCATCGCCAGAAACAAACATATCCCGCTGATTCTGGGCCAACACAAAAATGGAGCGGCGATCGAAATGGGAAGTGAGCTTGTAGAGGGTGTAGGGGCCTTCTGAGTAGAGGGTCAGAGTTTCCTGATCCAGGCCATGGCGGCTGCTTTGGCCGTAGGCCCGCAAGACAATGTTGATCAATCGCTCATAGTGCATAGACCGCAGATTAGAAAGCTACACAGAACATAGACAGATATTACGGAAGCCGCTGCCAAGGCCCGAGCGGCTCAAGTTAACTCAGCATAACAAATCCTCTTGGATTGCTAGGCAACGCCAACGCGAATGAACAAGATGGGATCCGCACCCATGCAGCGTCAAATGCAGCAGAAAAATGCGGTAGAACTTAAGGCAAGCCATCACGCAACCCTCTTGCACAAGCAGCCCCCCCATGGCCAACATGGCGCCCCGCCCACCCCACCCCACAGAGCCTGTCCGCATTGGCATCGTCGGCGCTTCCGGCTACGGAGGGGTACAGTTGGTGCGGTTACTGAGCGAGCATCCCGGCGTGCAGATCACCTACCTGGCCGGGCAAGACAGTGCCGGCAAGCGCTACGGGGATCTCTATCCCCAGTTGGCCCAGGCGGTGGATCTGACCGTTCAGCCGGTAGAGGTGGATCGCATTGCCGCCAACAGCGATGTGGTGTTTTTGTCTCTCCCCAATGGGCTGGCTGCCGAGCTGGCCCCGCCCTTGCTGGCCAAAGGGTGCAAAGTCTTGGATTTGTCGGCAGATTACCGCTTTCGCAACCTGGCCACCTACCAATCTTGGTACCGCATGGGTCAGACGGATCCCAACTGGCCCAGCCCTGCCTATCGCCAGGCCAATGAGCAGGCGGTCTATGGGTTGCCGGAACTTTATCGCGAGGCGATTGCCCAAGCCCAACTGGTAGGCTGTCCCGGCTGTTATCCCACTGCCTCATTGTTGGCGGTTGCTCCTCTGCTGCGGCAGGGGTTGGTGGAGCTGGACAGCC
Source organism: Synechococcus sp. R55.7 (assembly GCF_047461955.1). Lineage (NCBI taxonomy): Bacteria > Bacillati > Cyanobacteriota > Cyanophyceae > Synechococcales > Synechococcaceae > Synechococcus > Synechococcus sp. R55.7. The sequence goes on along the minus strand of NZ_JANSIC010000005.1, from coordinate 17,143 downwards.
TCATTTTCGATGCCAAATCCGGCGTTTCGGGGGCAGGTCGTACCCCCAAGGTGGGATCCCTGTTTGCCGAAGTGGACGGCTCTCTGGCAGCCTATGGAGTGGCCCAGCACCGCCATACGCCCGAGATCGAGCAAGCTTGCACCGACCTGACCCACACCCCCATCACCGTGCAATTTACGCCCCATCTGGTGCCCATGGTGCGGGGGATCCACGTCACGTTGTATGCCACCCTGCGGGATCCCGGCTTTGTGGGGGAAGATTTGCTCACCATTTACAACGCTTTCTATCGCCAATCTCCCTGGGTGAAGGTGCTGCCGCGGGGGGTTTACCCGCAAACCAAATGGGTCTCCGGCACCAACACCTGCATGATCGGGGTGGAGGTGGACAGCCGCACCAACCGCGTTATCGTCCTGTCGGTGATCGATAACCTGATGAAAGGGCAAGCCGGGCAGGCAGTGCAGTGTCTCAACCTGATGATGGGATGGCCGGAAACGTTGGGTTTGCCTCGGCTGGCGTTTTACCCCTAGCTATAATGCCGGTAATCCCCTTGAGGCCGGTTCTGTCCATGTCTGAACCTCTGGATCCCGCTTTCCATTCCGAGCCCCAAAATGCCTCGCCCAGCGCAAAGGTTGCCTCGGATGCCGTCAATGGCGCTGCTGAGGGCCTGAACTGGGAGGAGCTGTGGCGGCAGCTGGAAGCGGGCTGGCAGGATCTACCCCGTCGCTCCGAAGAGACGGTGCAACAGACCCTGGCTCGCCTGCAACTGGAGTGGGGCGGGCTGTGCCGAGAGGCGCGGGATCGGCTGCAAAGCGCTCTGGAACAGTCGAGAACGGCAGGATCCCCAGAGCCCATCCACCGAGAGCTGCAAGCGCTCTTGCCCCTGCTTAACCCCTGCCAATGGGAAGTGGTCATTGGCTCTTTGCGGCAGGCTGCGGATCGCGCCTGGGTGGCCAGCTTGCTGTATCACGGCTTGCAGGAA
>NZ_JANSIC010000005.1:11236-16064 GCF_047461955.1 Synechococcus sp. R55.7 | reverse complement strand
GGGATCCCTTCTTGGGCTCGGACGCTGACCTCTGACCAACGCTCTGCTCTGGAGGCGATGAGTGCCCGTGCCTATGGCAACAGCCGCCTGCCTTTGGTGATGGACAAAAGCGGCCAGATTCAAGTAAAGGCCTCAGCCGCCTTGTTGGCCGCCTTGATCGCCATCGAGATCGGCAGTGTGGGTTCGGCAGGTGCCTTGTCCTTGCTGGGCACACCGGAGCTGCGCAAGCTCTTGAATGCCGAGGGCAAGCTGCGGCGAACCGGCTTAAAACAGGGACGAACTGCCCTCACAGAAGAAGAATGGCAAACGCTGCGCCGTTGGCTGGATCCCAAGGGATCTCCTCCCGACTGGTATCTCAATCTCACTCAAGTGGGGATCCAGACCACCCAAGTGGGGGACTATGCGGCACGGCGGCTGCGGGAGTTTTTCCAGAGTGAGTGGATTAAGCTCGTGATCCCCCCCTTGTATCACCTGGTCATCGATGCAGTGCGGCTGCTGACGGGAGAAGTGTTTCTCAGTGTGGGCACCACCCTGGAATCGGCTTTGGAATCGGCAGAGGCAGAGCGGCGACTGGAGTTGGTGCTGCAAGCCTTGCCCCAGGCGCGGAACATTCCCAGACCCAACCAGATCCAGGCTGCCATCCCTGCTGTGGTGGAAGCTGCCGAGAAACTCCTCAGACCTCTGCTGGCGCGCCAGTTAATGACGGTGGCGGACATCTTCGATCCGCCCATTCGCAACGAGAGCCTAAATGAATTGGGGCGGCAGCTCAACCTGTGGAACCCCTTCCAGTTTCTGCTCACCTGGAGCACGGCCGGCTGGCTGGAGGCCCTTCTGGATCAGATCAGCGAGTTGCAGCAGACCTACCCGGAAATGCCCCTGTGGGAGAGCTATCGCCAGGGCCTTGAAACGGCAGTGCAAGCTCCACGGGTGATGGATCAGGCGGAGGCTCTGCGTCTAACGGCCAAGAGTCTGGATCCCAAGTTGGATCCCTTGGAAGATTGAGTAGATGATGCATAGGGAAGAAAATTTCCTACAGCATCCACAAAGTGAGGCTGGCAGGCTAGGTGGAATCTTTTCTACGCCAAAGACAAATCTGCACGGGTTGTAGAGGGTGGCCGGCGGACTGGTCTCCAGCCTATTCCCAAGTTAGCCATCCAGGCGGCTAGGAAAACTCCATCCACTCCACCAACTGGTTACCCCCATAAGCAAGGGGAGTGTCGAACAAAAACATGCGGGTCAAGGACGTGACCGGTAAGATCCAAGCAGGGATCCCCAAATAAAGAAAGAAGTAGAAACCAACGTGCAACATCAAGTTTTGGGGTTAGGCATTGCGGGGCTGGCGGCAGCGCGGCTGTTGCGGGCCCAGGGCTATGAAGTGCTGGTTTGGGATGAGCAAGATTCCCCTCTTCTCAGACAGCGGCAGGCTGAGCTCAATCAAGAAGGGATCCCGGTTCGGCTGGGGCAGCCTTTTCAACTGGCCGAAGGAGTGGAGCAGGTGGTGGTCAGTCCGGGCATTGCCTGGGATCACCCGCTGCTGCAGGCGGTGCGTCAACAGGGGATCCCGGTGGTGGGAGAGGCGGAGCTGGCCTGGATCTATCTTGACCACCTACCCTGGGTGGGGATCACCGGCACCAACGGCAAAAGCACCACCACAGCTCTGGTGGCGGAGATGTTCAAGGCGGCGGGGCTGCAAGGGATCCCCTGCGGCAACATCGGCCTGCCCCTGTCGCAGGTGGCTTTGGCAACGCTCCAGGGAACGCTAGAGCCGGACTGGATCGTGGCGGAGCTGAGCAGCTATCAGTTGGAAGCCAGCAGCCGCCTCATGAGCAGTACTCCTGGAGGCCCGCCGCGTATTGGGGTGTGGACCACCTTCACTCCCGATCACCTAGAACGGCATGGGACGCTGGAGCGCTATGCCAGCTTCAAGGCTCGCCTTTTGGATCGGGCCCAGTGGCGGGTGCTCAACGGCGAGGATCCCTACCTGTGCTGCCGCCGGCAGGACTGGGAAAATACCTATTGGACTTCCCTTGTTGCTACCCAAGGCTGTTGTGACCGGGATCTCACTGCAACCGTTGACCTGCGGGAAAACCGCCTCTACATCCAGGGGGAGATGGTGGCGGAGCTGGAGGACTTTGCAGAACGCTGCCCTGGCCAACACAATCTGCAAAACCTGCTCTTGGCGGCGGCAGCAGCGCGTCTGGCCGGGATCCCCAACGTTGCCATTCAAAAAGCCATCCGATCTTTTGCCGGCATGCCCCATCGACTGGAGCGGGTGGCGCAAATCCAGGTGGGATCCACCCCCATCCGCTTTGTCAACGACAGCAAGGCCACCAACTACGAAGCCGGCTGGGTGGCACTCAACGCCCTCTCCCCACCCATTATTCTGATTGCCGGGGGAAGGGCCAAGCAGGGGGATCCCGGCGCCTGGTTGCGGTTGATTCGGGCCAAGGTGGCCCGCGTGGTGCTGATGGGGGAGTCTGCCCCAGTGCTGGCAGAGGCCCTCCAGGGGATCCACTATACTGACGTTGAGCTGGTGCCAACCCTAGATGTAGCGGTGGAAAGAGCCTTTGCAGCGGCTTGTTCCCTTTCGCGTCAAGCTCAGAGCTTGGGGAAGCCCGCTCAACCCATCACCATTTTGCTGTCCCCCGCCTGTGCCAGTTTTGACCAGTACTCCAGCTTTGAACACCGTGGCAACCATTTCCGAGCCTGCTGCCAAGCCCTCCAGGGATCCCTGGAATGCTGAGGCTCGCTGGCTGCGCTGGCTCACCTTGATCTGGCTGGTGCTGGGGCTGCTGATGCTGTTTTCTGCTTCCTACCCGGTGGCTCAGCGGATCACCGGCGATGGCCTCTACTTTTTCAAGCGCCAATTGCTCTGGGCCGGGCTGGGTCTGGGCTGTTTCTGGGCTCTGGTGCAGATCCCGCTGCGGCGCTGGTTCCCCTGGGCCGGGATCCTCTGCTTGGTGGGAGTTGGCCTGGTGTGGGCCACCCAGGTGCCGGGGTTGGGGGTTTCCCGCCTGGAAGCCAGCCGCTGGCTGGATTTGAAGGTGATCCCTGTTATCCAGCCTTCAGAATTGCTCAAGCCCCTGTTGGTGTTGCAGGGATCCTGGATCTTTGGCCGCTGGTTTCACCATCCTCCCTGGTTCCGCATCCTCTGGGTGGTTATCTTCGCCTTTGCGCTCTTGGGGATCCTCGCCCAGCCCAACCTGGGCACCACGGCCATCTGCGGCCTTACCCTCTGGGTCATGGCTTGGACTGCCGGGATCCCAGCTTTCACCCTTTTGGCCACAGCGGGGCTGGGGATTCTGGCGGCTGTGGTGAGCATTCTCAGCAAAGATTACCAACGACGGCGCATCCTGGCCTTTTTGGATCCCTGGGGCAATGCCCAAGGGGATGGCTACCAGCTGGTGCAAAGTCTGTTGGCCATTGGCTCTGGCGGCCTGTGGGGCAAGGGATATGGCCTCTCCCAGCAAAAGCTGTTCTACCTGCCCATCCAATACACCGACTTTATCTTCTCGGTGTATGCAGAAGAGTTTGGCTTGGCCGGATCCCTGTTCTTTCTGGGGTTGCTGACCTTCTACACTCTGCTGGGCTGGCGGGTGATGGGGCGCTGTCGGGAGTTGACCATTCGCTTAGTAGCCTGCGGCTGCCTGATGTTTTTGGTGGGTCAGTCACTGATGAACATCGGCGTGGTCACCGGGGTTCTGCCCACCACAGGTGTGCCCCTGCCTTTGTTCAGCCATGGGGGTAGCTCCATTCTGGCAGGGCTGATCACAGCAGGATTGTTGGTGCGGGCAGCCCGCGAAGCAGGGTAAAGTAAGGCTGCATGTTGCCAACCCAGCAAAGGGATCCTTTCACCCAAGCAGCAAACCCAGAGGGCCAGGGATCCCTATTGGTTGGCCTCTGCTTTAGACCGGCTTCTTATGCAGCAAAACCAAAGCTGAAGTTGAAACCGAGCCTAGATCCAGCCCATTTCATCCAAAACGAGGGTAAACACCGTCGCGCAACAGGCCACCAACAGCGACACATAAGCCGGCTGACCGTGGGCAATGCAAACACCGGCTGCCACCGAAGCGCCCGCAGCTGCAGAAAAGGTACGACCTGCCCAATTGCCTTTGGAGGGTTTGTCAGAAGGATTGAATTTGTTAAACATTTTTACAGCAGAAAGAGGATACAAAAGGAATAAACTTCATTAGGAAACGGCCTCAGATTATCACCCCCCGACCTGACTCAAGAAGGATCCAAGGCCATTCTCAATATTTCTTCGCTTAGGCTTCAATCTTTCGTAAAATTGCGCTGAGATGCTCATAATCATCCCGCAACAGAGAGCTCAACTGCCGACCTGCCTGTAAAAGCCAGTTGCGATCTCGGTTCAGGATTCGGTAAGTCTGGCGGATCACGGCAGCCACCAGCTCATCGGTTGGGATCCCGTTGACCCGTAGCAGGGTGCGCAAAAACTCGAAAGAGCGGCAGAACTCCCTCACTTCCGTATCGGAGCAGAGATAAACCGGCTGGTGAATCTGGGGAGGCCGTGGCGGCAAGTACTGGTAGACTCGTCCCCCGCTGACAAAGCCGACAATGGCCGCGCGGAAATCGGTGCGCAACATGGCAAAAATTTGGGGCTGTTGCTCCCGCAGCTCCTGAGGGGAGAGGCCCAAAGCCCTGGCGCGGTGGACGGTGTCGATGGGGGCGATGGCGGCATAGCAAACCACCCCGTAGATTAGGTTGCCGGTCTCTTCGTCTTGGGAGCGCGTCCAACTGCCGAGAGCAGGCATGGGTGGGAAGGTCAGACGTTCCGGCTCGAAGCACTGGGCCACAAAGGTTGTGGTGT
>NZ_JANSIC010000005.1:6546-11136 GCF_047461955.1 Synechococcus sp. R55.7 | reverse complement strand
GCAACTCAACGGCCTATGAGATCCTCATTGCTAAGAAAGTTAGCCGACTCTGGGGATCCCTGCGTAATATATTTTTTCACACGCTCCCGCGCAAATTCGCCATCCTAAATATTAGCCATTCTAAGTATTGAGCAGTTGGCGAGCGGAGGGAGAAACAATGAATGCTCAGCAACGCGGCCAAATCATCGCTTCTGAGTGGATGATCGACAGCCAAAACCCGGTACACTCCATTTCTCGGCTCAAGCGTCGGGCGACCTACTCCGATGTAACCCTCTGGTGGTTGGTGGTGCAACTCAACCTGATGGAACAAAACTCTATTCATACCGATCACCGATAGGATGGACGGCACAAGAACAATCGGCTGCACGAAAATCCCAGCCCAGGAACATCCCGGATCCTAAATCCAATCTTAAAACTTAAAAAAAACAAAAGAAGAGCTGAAAGTTGAGTCGGGTTGCACCTCGAACACCAGCTCTTCTGGACAGAGTAAGGAATAGAGATAAAGAAGAACCGAGTCTCGACCCCCCTTTAATCCTCCAGAGGCAAAGCCGCCACCTGAGCCGATTGCACTGGCAAGGGGAAGAAAGGCCGCTGCACAATCTCAGTTGCCAACACACTGCGCAACTGGGCAGCTACCGCCACCGTTGTGACATCGTAGGTTTGGGTAGCCAGGCGCGGGTAGAAGCCAATGCCGAGGATCGGCAACAGCAGACAGAGGGCCACCGCCATTTCCCGCGGGCGCATATCCCCCAGGTAATCTTCCAAAACTAGGCCGGGATCCTGAGCCCCGTAGAACACCTGACGCAGCATGGAGAGCAAGTAAATGGGCGTCAGAATGATGCCCACTGCCGCCAGCAGGGCAATTCCCGCTTTGAAGGTCGGCGCATAGGCATCGCTGGTGGTCAAGCCCAAGAACACCGTCAGCTCACCCACAAATCCACTCATCCCCGGCAGCGCCAGAGAGGCCAGGGATCCCGCCGTAAACAGGGCAAAAGCCTTCGGCATCTGCTTGGCCAACCCTCCCAACTTGTCGAGGGCAAGGGTGTGGGTGCGCTCGTAGGTGATCCCCGTCAGGAAGAACAAAACTGCAGCGATCAGACCGTGGGAGATCATCTGCAGCACTGCCCCATTGATGCCCAGCTCCGTAAAGGCGGAGATCCCGATCAACACAAAGCCCATGTGGGCAATGGACGAATAGGCCAAGCGCCGCTTGAGATGGTTCTGACCAAAGGCCGCCAACGCCCCGTAGATGATGTTCACCACACCCAACACCGCCAGCACCGGGGCGAAGTACACGTGGGCTTCCGACAACATGCCCACATTCATGCGGATCAGGCCATAGCCACCCATCTTGAGCAGAACCCCCGCCAAGATCATGGAAATGGGAGCAGAGGCTTCGCTGTGGGCATCCGGCAGCCAGGTGTGCAGCGGAAAAATCGGCAGCTTCACCCCAAAGGCGATCAGCAAAGCCGCATACACCAACAGCTCCAAGGCCACCGGGTAAGACTTAGCGCTCAGCTCTGCCATCTCCAGGCTAAAGCCCTCGCCATAGAAGGCCATTGCCAGGGATCCCACCAGGATAAAAATAGAGGCGGCAGCGGTGTAGAGGATGAACTTGGTGGCGGCGTACTGGCGCTTCGGCCCACCCCAGATGGAGATGAGCAGATAGACCGGCACCAGCTCAATCTCCCACATCAGGAAGAATAGAAGCATGTCCTGCGCCAGAAATACGCCCACCTGGGCACCGTACATCAGCAGCAGCAAGAAGAAAAACAAACGCGGCTTATGGGTGAGATTCCAAGCCGCCACAATCGACAGGGTTGTGATCAAACCCGACAGCAACACCAGCGGGAAGGAGAGGCCGTCCACCGCCAGCGACCAGTGGAACCCAATTTGGGGCACCCAGGCGTAGCGCTCCGCCAGTTGCAGAGAAAAGTCCTGCAGGTCATAGTGCCGCGCAAAGACATAGGCCATCAGGCCCAAATCAAAAGCCCCCACAGCGAGGGCATACCAACGCACCCAACGGCTCTGGGGGATCAAGGGGATCCCAAAGGCTGCCAGCAGAGGCAAGAGCACCAGCACCGACAGCCAGGGAAACTCAAGAGAATTGCTCATGACCGGGAATAAATACTCATGCTCGATATCTCAATGATATGAAGCTGTGTAAACAAATGGGAAGCGATATTTACAAAAAAATCTGCGCCATCGCGCAGATCTCGAGAAGGTTTCTCCAATGCCAATCATCGAGGATCCTCAAGGGATCCGGCGCGATAGCGCTCCGTCGGGTGGATAGGCCGCCCGAGCTGGCCAGGGATCCTCCGGCCAAGCAAGATCTCGGCTCCTGAACTCCCCCGGTACCTGGGGGGGTCTACTCATCTTCGGCAAAGACAAAGCGGTGTAGCTCGTCCAGAGTTGGCTCTGGGCTTTCCAGAGCAAAAAGAACCGCGTCCTCAATCACGGCGCTGACCTCCGCGTGGATGGCTTGGAAGTCTGCCTCGGACATTAGGTTGTGCTCCAGGGCATAGCGTTCCAGTTGCTTGATGGGATCCCGCTGCCGCCAGAACTCTTTTTCCTCAGGACTGCGCAGCTCGTCAGGGTCGGCCAGAGAATGGCCCCGGAAACGATAGGTGATGCACTCCAGCAAGGTGGGGCCTTCTCCGGCACGGGCGCGGGCGATGGCCTGTTGGGCGGCCTCTCGCACTGCTAGCACATCCATCCCATCCACCTGGTAGCCGGGCATGCCAAAAGCCGGGCCTTTGCGGTAAATATCGGTGTCGGAAGTGGCGCGTTCATGGGCCATGCCAATAGCCCAGAAGTTATTTTCCACCACATAGACGATGGGCAACTTCCAGAGGGCGGCCATGTTGAGGCACTCGTAAAACTGGCCGTTGTTGCAGGCTCCATCCCCAAAGAAGCAGGCGGTTACCTGGTCAGTGCCCCGGTATTTGGCAGAAAAAGCAGCCCCCGTCGCCACTGGGATCCCTTCGGCCACAAAGGCATAGCCCCCCAAGAAATTGTGCTCCGCCGAGAAGAGGTGCATGGAACCACCCCGACCCTTGCTGCAGCCGGTGGCCTTGCCGAACAACTCTGCCATGACCGCCCGCGGCGGGATCCCGGTGCTGAGGGCATGCACATGATCGCGGTAGGTGCTGCACACGTAGTCGGTGGGCTTGAGCGCCTTGATCACCCCCGTAGAGACGGCCTCTTGGCCGTTGTACAGATGCACAAAGCCGAACATCTTGCCCTTGTAGTACATTTCGGCGCACTTGTCTTCAAACAGGCGGCCCAGCACCATGTCTTCATAAAGAAGACGAGCCTCTTCGGCAGAAATGCGAGCAGTTGTGGAGCGCGAAGTAAGTTCTTGAACCATGCTGCGGTGCAACGAATCAGAGGTATCTTAGGCGGTCAGCAGTGAGCTTTGCGGTTTGCCCATTATCTCATGCTCCAGTCTGTCTGCCACCTTACCTGGAAATCCCATCCTGCAGGGCCGAAAGCGGTTGTTTCGAGGCCAAGGGAGTTAAACTGAAAGGCTAGGGCAAGAGGCGTTTCCATTGCAGCAGCCGCATCAGGACTCCGTCCCGCAAACGCGAATCTTGAACACCAGAGGGGGGGTTTCTTCTGCTCTCGGCTTGGACGTCGATCTGCTGGAGCCGGGGGCAAGAGGTATTTGGCCAGCCAACGTGACGGGGTGCGCCCATGGGAGCCCGTTGGGTTAGCGGTTTTGCGGCGGTGTTGTTTGCGTTGGCGGTCACCCTGCTAGGGGGCTGGTATTTTACTGCAGCCATTGGGCTAATCATTTTTTTGGCCCAGTTGGAGTTTTTTCGCTTGGTGCAAGCCAAAGGCAATGCGCCGGCCATGCGCACCACCATGTTTTCCAGCCAGGTGCTGGTGATTTTGCAGCAGGTGAGGCCGGAGTGGACCAGCCCTGCCTTTATCGTGGCGGGATCGATCATCTGTTTTTATTTGCTCTTTAAGCCCAAGGTGGCCACCATTGCCGATATTGCCACCTCGATTTTGGGGTTGTTCTACTGTGCGTTGCTGCCCAGCTTCTGGATTCGGGTCAGGGCCTTGTCTTTTGCGCAAGGGCTGGGCGAAGGGCTATGGATTACGCTGTTGGCCATTGGCTGCGTGATCGCTGCCGATGTGGGGGCCTACCTGTGTGGTCGGGCCTTTGGGCGCACCAAGCTCTCCATCCTCAGCCCGAAAAAGACGGTGGAAGGGGCGGTAGCCGGGATTGCCGCCAGCATGACCCTTGCGGTGGTTGGAGCCTATTACCTGGGCTGGCCGTGGAGCTGGTTGAGTGGGGGCATTCTGGGGTTTTTGATTGGGTTAACCAGCCTGCTGGGAGATCTCACAGAATCTCTGATGAAACGGGATGCAGGGGTGAAAGATTCCGGGGATCTGATCCCAGGCCACGGTGGCATCTTGGATCGGGGAGACAGCTATGTGTTCACCGCGCCACTGGTGTTTTACTTCATGGAATGGCTCAACGCTTACTCTGGGCTCTAGAGCCATCTCGTAAGCCTGCCAAAACCCAAGAACGCACACCAGTTACAAGTGGAGGAGTCCTCAATTCAAAATGGCTTGGCA
>NZ_JANSIC010000005.1:3443-6446 GCF_047461955.1 Synechococcus sp. R55.7 | reverse complement strand
GTCCTGTTGCGCCAAGGCAGGGATCCCAGGGGATAGAGCCATCAGAGCCATCAGGACCGTTGCCGTCAATGATCTGGACATAACGCAGTACCCAAACGCTGAGGACAGCAGTACCCTAGCTCGAAATCCCTCTCTGGCTGTGTGATCGGGGTCAAGACCAACGGGCCACTCTACCCCGAAGGGCAAGGGGTTAGACTGCTACTCTATAAAGTGATTTATCCTTCTCAGCCGTTGGCCTATTCTCCCCATGACTGCTGCAATTTCCTCTGTCAACCTGCCCAGCCAGTACAACCCCTTCGAGACCGAGCCGAAGTGGCAGCGCTTTTGGGAGGAGAAGGGCTTTTACGTGGCGGATCCCAAGGCGCCGGGAGAGGCCTTTAGCATGGTGCTGCCCCCGCCCAATGTGACGGGCAACCTGCACATGGGCCATGCTTTTGCCTTTACCCTGCCGGATGTGGTGACGCGCTACAAGCGCATGCGCGGCTACAACGTGCTCTGGCTGCCCGGCACAGACCATGCCAGCATCGCCGTGCACACCATCCTGGAAAACCAACTGCGCCAAGAGGGCAAGACCCGCTTCGATCTGGGCCGCGAGGCTTTTCTGGAGCGAGCCTGGGCTTGGAAGGAGCAGTCGCAGGGAGCCATCAAGAGCCAGTTGCGGCGGCTGGGTCTCTCGCTGGACTGGACGCGGGATCGCTTTACCCTCGACGAGGGGCTGAGCCGGGCGGTAACCGAGGCGTTTGTGCGGCTATACGAGGCGGGGTTGATTTACCGGGGCGAGTATTTGGTGAACTGGTGCCCGGCCACCCAGTCGGCGGTGTCAGACATTGAGCTAGACGACAAAGAGGTCAAGGGCCATTTGTGGCATTTTCGTTATCCCTTGGCCGAGGATCCCAGCCAGTATCTGGTGGTGGCCACCACTCGGCCCGAGACCATGCTGGGGGATACGGCGGTGGCGGTGAACCCCCAAGACGAGCGCTATTGCCATCTCATCGGCCAGTTCATTCGCCTGCCCATTAAAAATCGCCTCATCCCCATCATTGCGGATGAGTATGTGGATCCCTCCTTTGGCTCCGGGTGTGTGAAAATTACCCCGGCCCACGACCCCAACGACTTTGAAATCGGCAAACGGCACCAATTGCCCTTCATCAACATCCTCAATAAAGACGGCACCCTCAACGAAAACGGGGATCCTTTCACCGGCCTAGATCGCTTTGTGGCCCGAGAAAAGGTGGTGCAGTGGTTTGCCGAACATGGCCTGCTGGAGAAGGTGGAGGACTACACCCACACCGTTCCCCACAGCGACCGCGGCGGCGTGCCCATCGAGCCTTTGCTTTCCATTCAGTGGTTTTGCGATGTCTCGGGGATGGGGGCTCGCTGTTTGGAAGAGGAATACCAACGAAATAGCCCCCGCTTTATCCCTGAGCGCTGGACCAAAGTCTACACGGGCTGGCTGGAAAAGCTGCGCCCCTGGTGCATTTCTCGGCAGTTGTGGTGGGGCCATCAGATCCCAGCTTGGTATCCAGTCCTCAATGGCCAGCTTCTCGAGGATCCCCAAGCTTTTGTGGTGGCCCGCAACGGCGAGGAAGCGCTGCTCAAGGCACGGGAAAAGTTTGGCCCAGAAGTTGAGCGGGTGGAACAGGATCCCGATGTGCTGGATACCTGGTTTAGCTCTGCTCTGTGGCCCTTTTCAACCCTGGGCTGGCCGGAAGAGACCGAGGATTTCAAACGCTACTATCCCAACTCCCTGATGTCCACGGGCTTTGACATCATTTTCTTCTGGGTGGCCCGCATGGCCATGATGGGATCCCAATTTACCGGCCAGATCCCCTTCAAAGATGTGTACATCAATGGCCTGGTGCGGGATGAGCACGGGGCGAAAATGTCCAAAACCAAGGGAAATGGCATCGATCCCCTGGAGCTGCTGGACAAATACGGCACCGACGCCCTGCGCTATGCCCTGGTCAAAGAGGTGGTGGGGGCAGGGCAAGACATCCGCCTGGCCTATGACCGCAAGACCGGCGAGAGCGCCAGCGTAGAGGCCGCCCGCAACTTTGCCAATAAGATCTGGAACGCCTCCCGCTTTGTGTTGATGAACTTGGAGGGGCAAACCCCTGCCCAACTGGGATCCCCTGTTCCTGAAGCGCTGGAATTGGCCGATCGCTGGATCCTGTCGCGGCTGCACTCCACAGCCACCCAAGTCATCGCCGAGCTGGAAGCCTATGGCCTGGGCGAGGGGGCGCGCCTGCTCTACTCTCTCATTTGGGATGACTTTTGCGACTGGTACATCGAGCTGGTCAAGCCCCGGCTGCGGGGAGAAGACCTGGCTTCCAAACGCGCAGCGCAGCAGGTGCTGGCCACCGTTTTGGAAACTATTCTCAAGCTGCTGCACCCCTGGATGCCCCACATCACCGAGGAGATCTGGCAGCTGCTCACCCAGGTCAATCAAACCACTTCCATCTCTGTGCAGCCCTATCCCACCCCAGATCCCAGTTGGATCGACCCTCAACTGGAGCGGGAGTTTGGCTTGGTGATCCAAACCATTACCAGCCTGCGCAACCTGCGGGCAGAAGCCGGCCTCAAGCCCCAGCAGGCCGTCACCGCCCTCCTGGTTACCGACGATCCCACCCAGCAGCAAATTCTCAGGGCTGCCCAAGCCTACATCCGGGATCTGGTTAAGGCCGAGGCTTTGGAGATTACGGGATCCCTGGCCACGGAGCCCAAACAGGTGGCGGCTGCAGTGGTGGGCACGGTGCAGGTGCTGATGCCCTTGGCAGGACTGGTGGATGTGGAAGCGCTGCGGGCCAAACTGCAAAAAGACCTGGCCAAACTGGAAAAAGAGGCCCAAGGGATCCGCGCTCGCCTAGAGAACCCCAATTTTCTCAACCGGGCCAACCCTGAAGTGGTGCAAGCCAGTCAGGAACAACTGGCAGAGCTGGAAGCCCAGATGAGGTTACTGGGATCCAGGCTGGAGAAGCTGGGCTGAGGTGGCGTCAGCGCAGG
>NZ_JANSIC010000005.1:251-3343 GCF_047461955.1 Synechococcus sp. R55.7 | reverse complement strand
TCGGTTGTAGTGCTCGTTTCTTCTGGTCTTGACGGATTTTCACGTTTTGTATTGGCAGACGGCTCTCCGAACATCTCACCCTTTGTTACTCTCTCTTTCGGAGATCGTCTATGTCGATTTATGTTGGCAACCTTTCCTTTAAGGTGACAGAAGCGGATTTGACCGCTGTTTTTGCTGAGTACGGTTCTGTGAAGCGGGTGCAAATCCCCACTGACCGCGAGACAGGCCGCATTCGGGGCTTCGGGTTTGTGGAAATGAGCTCTGAAGCAGAGGAGCAAGCTGCCATTGCTGCGCTGGATGGGGCGGAATGGATGGGGCGCGACCTCAAGGTGAACAAAGCTCGCCCGCGAGAAGAACGCCCCACCTCAGGTTTCCGCTCTGGTAACGCGAACAGTGGCGGCGAGCGGCGGCGGAGTTTTCAATCTCGCTATTGAAACGCCTGCTGAGGCTCCCCGGTGCTGGGCAAGGGATTCTCAGTTGAGCTTGTTTTGAAGCGCAGCACCAGGATCCAGCCGTCTCTCTAGGTTGCTTCAATTTTTGTTCAAGTGGTAGCTCAGGAGGAGTTGAGAGGGGATCCCAATCAACTCCTTTTGAATCTCTCACCGCCGACCTCTCTCTCAGAGGGAGAGGGGAGCTAAGGCAAACCGTATTTGAAACTGGAATAGCTACTGGGCTGGCGGTTTGTCTGGCCAGGGATCCGTTAGATCGGCGGTCAAGGGATCCCAGTCCCATCCCCAATCGCGGGCAATGGCCTGAGTAATCCCCAGTTGCCCGTGGCCAGGGTAGCGGGCCAGGGCTACCACCAGATCAACAAGCTGCTCACCGGCAGGGATCCGGCCAAAGATGTGCAGCCCATCGCGAATCTGGGATTCTTTTAGCTCGCAAAGATAGCCATCCAGGCGATTCCAATCTTCTTCTTTTTCCAAGTTGAACTGCTGGTCTAGATGCTCGGCTCGAACCAGCTCCTGAATCTGGGCGCGAATCAGCGGGCAGCGGCCTGGATCCAACTGTTGGGCCTGCACGTACTCATCCATCAGCCGTTCCAAATCCGCCAGGGGGCCGTACAGCTCGGCGCGGGTAAGGGGCGGGGTGAGGTGGTCGATAATCACTGCCTGGGCTCGCCGCTTGGCCTGGGATCCCTCTCCCGGATCGTTGACAATGAAGGGGTAGAAGTGGGGCAGCGGCCCCAGGGCCATCTCCGGGTAGCAGGTGGCGGAAAGGGCGGATCCCTTGCCGGGCAGCCATTCCAGGTTGCCGTGCTTGCCCACATGCACCACCGCTTGAACGGCGAAGACCTGCCGCAACCACAGGTAAAAAGCCAGGTACTCATGGGGGGGCACCAGATCCGGGGCATGGTAGTTCAAGGACGGATCCCGGTCATAGCCTCGCGGGGGCTGAATGCCTACAAACACCTGCCCTAACTGCAGTCCCACCACGGGAATATCTCGAGAGGGCGGATCCCCCCACTGCCGGACGAGGTCGGTCTGGATGGGCTCAGGCAAGCGGGCAAACCACTCTCGATAAAGGGCAGCAGAAAGGCATTGCCGAGCCGGGCGCAGGGATCCCAAGGGGTCGTAGGTCTGGCCTTCGGTTAGCCAATGGATGAGTTCATCTCCAGTCTGGGGCAGGGGATCTACTGAGTAGCCAGCTCCCGCCAAAGCTTTGAGAATTTCCACACAACTGGCAGGGGTATCCAGACCCACCCCATTGGCCAGTCGCCCGTCCCGACTGGGGTAGTTGGCCAAAATCAGAGCCAGACGGCGCTGGTTGGCAGGGGTACGCCGCAATTTCACCCAGTTGGCCGCCAAATCGGCTACAAACTCCACCCGATCCGGCACAGCCGCATAGGCCACCACCTCCGTTTGCAACCGGGGATCCCGCTGTTGAACCGCCTTGAAGGAAACGGCGCGGCTGATGATGCGCCCATCCACCTCCGGCAAAGCCACATTCATGGCCAGATCCCGCGCTCCCAGTCCTCGCGTGGAGTCCTCCCAGCTCTGGCGGGATCCGCTGCTAAGGATTACCTGCAAAACAGGCACATCCAACTCCTGCCACAGCCTCACGTCGGGCTGGTGGCTGTCCAACCGCGCCAGAGAAAAGCTGGTGGTGTTGAGCAACAGGTCAATCTGGCTGCCAAAGTGATCCCGAATGGCCTGGGGCAAGTCGGGATCTTGAAGGCTGTAGGTGTAAAGGCACAGAGGCTGCAGCCCCCGCTCCACCAAGGCTTTTGCCAATTGATCCACCGGCTCTGTATTCCCCGCCAGAACATGGGCCCGGTAGAGTAAAATCCCCACCTTGGGAGCTTGGGGATCCGTCGGCGAGGCTACGGGAGGTTGGTAGATCCCAAGACGAGGCAACCCTTGTGGATCCGGCGCCGAATATTGGCCCCCTAGGAACTCCCCAGCCAGCAACAGCAGACAGGCAGCCACATTCTCCGCTCCCCCCTCCAGCCAGTACCGCCACACCCGATCCGCCACCGCCAGGGGCACAGTGGAATGGCTCACCAAATCCCAGTCGGGGCGATCGTCCCCAGGAATGACGATCAGGGTGGATCCCTCCTCGGCGGCCACCTGCTTGGCTACCTCCAGGCCATAGCTCCAGTAGGCCCTTCCCCCCAACAGGCGAAGGAGCACCACCTGCGCCCGCCGCAGCACCCTCTCGGCATAGTCATCCAGGCTTAGGGGCTGTTGCAACTGCAACAAATTGGCCGCCCGCACCGCCGGAAAATCGCCGGGCAACAGGCGCAGGGCTGCGCTCAAGGCCGTGAGATCCGTATCGGCTGCCGAGAGAACAACAATGGGAGCGGGATCCTGCTCCAAGAAAATGACGCCGGATTGGGAAGGATCCCATCCCCCTGGCAAAGCAGCTATTCGGTGCATGGCCGCTCTCCCAAGGGAAGGAAGCTCAGGCTTAGCGACTGTACTTGAAGCACAGAAGCACCCCAGCTCCCAGCGCTCAACTGGTCAGGAAGGGCTCCCGTAGTGGTTCCCGCTACCCAAGCATTGCCCTGTCCAAAGTGCTCCGCACCGCTGGCGCGAAAGTGCTCCGCACCGCTGGCGCGAAAGTGCTCCGCACCGCTGGCGCGAAAGTGC
>NZ_JANSIC010000005.1:0-151 GCF_047461955.1 Synechococcus sp. R55.7 | reverse complement strand
TCCGCACCGCTGGCGCGATCGACAGCAATAGAGTCAGCCACCTCATTCGCAGGAGTTCCGAACTGGCGAGCCCACTCGATTGAATGCGAACCGTAGGCTCTCAGAAGAATTGAACTGGCAAAAAAAGTTAAAGCACTTGCGAAAACTACCC
>NZ_JANSIC010000004.1:24734-27559 GCF_047461955.1 Synechococcus sp. R55.7 | reverse complement strand
CGACACCAAGCCTGCGGCTATGGTGCGGGCCTCCAGCCCGAAAATTTGGTGAAAGCCCCGATCCCGTTCGTGTCAGCAGTGCGGAACATTTTGGCCAGGCCCGCCGTTAGAGGACAAAGTTAACCAGCTTTTTCGGCACCACCACCACTTTTTTGGGTGTTGCCCCCTCCAGGTATTTCTGCGCTGCTTCTGACCGAAGGGCCAACTGTTCCTGCTCCTCCGGCGTCACCTCGGCAGGGGCCTCAAACGAGCCGCGCAATTTGCCGTTCACCTGAATCACAATGGTCACCGTGTCGGCCACCAGCGCTGCCGGGTCATAGCTGGGCCAAGACTGCCGATGCACCGAGTCTGCGCCCCCCAGCGCCTGCCACAGCTCCTCCGCAATATGGGGGGCAAAAGGCGCCATCAGCAACACCAGCGTGCGGATCCCCTCTGCATAGACCGGCGAATCCGGGATCCCGGCCTCCCCCAGAGCATTGCTCAGCTTCATCAGCTCGGCAATGGCGGTGTTGAATTGATAATCGTTTTCCAGATCTTCGCTGACTTCCTTGATGGCGGTGTGGATGGCCCGGCGCAGATCTTTTTCCGCCTTGGTCAGGGATCCCACCTCGACCTTGGCCGGCAACAGCTCTGAGACCCTGCCCCGCCAGGACTCCGTCCCGCCACCGCGAACGACAAACTCGTACACCTGCCGCCAGACGCGGTTGAGAAAGCGAAATTGCCCCTCCACATCGGCATCGTCCCACTCCAGATCCTTCTCCGGCGGGGCCTTGAACAAGATAAACATGCGGGCCGTATCCGCCCCGTAGTGGGCCAGCACCTCCTCGGGATCCACGCCGTTGCCCTTGGACTTGGACATGGTAGCGTAGATAACTTGCAGGGGCTCGCCCGTTTCCGGATCCCGCGGGTCGTTGGGATCCTGCACCAGAGCTGCCGGGATCCAGCGATCCTTGCCGGACTTGTTGGGGTTGTAGTAGGTGCGCCCTTGCACCATCCCCTGGGTGAGCAGACGCGAGAACGGCTCGTCAAAATCCAGCAGCCCCCGATCCCGCAACACCTTGGTAAAAAAGCGGGAATAGAGCAGGTGCAGGATGGCGTGCTCGATGCCGCCCACATACTGATCCACCGGCAGCCAGGCGTTCACCTGGTCTTTGCGGAAGATCTCTTGGTCGTTGCGGGCATCGCTAAAGCGCAGGAAGTACCACGACGAGCAGACAAAGGTGTCCATGGTATCGGTTTCCCGGCGAGCCTCCGCGCCACAGGTGGGGCACTTCACCTTCACCCAGTCCTCCAACTGGGCCAACGGGGATCCCCCTCGCCCCGTCAGCTCCACATCCTCCGGCAAGAGCACCGGCAGATCCTTCTCCGGCACCGGCACAATGCCACAGTGGGGACAATGGATCACCGGGATGGGACAACCCCAGTAGCGCTGCCGCGAGATCAGCCAATCCCGCAGGCGGTAGTTGATCTGCTTTTCCCCCAGCCCCTGGGCTTCCAGCCAGGCGATGGCTCTTTCCACGCTTTGCCCTGGGCCTTTGCCCACCGGGATCCCGTCTAGGGGGCCAGAGTTGATCATCACCCCTTCCCCCGTCCAGGCAGCCTGCAGTTCTGAGGACTCCGTCCCGCTGGCGCGATCCGCTGAGGCCGGAGAACCCTCCGGCGGCTGCACCACCCGCTTGATGGGCAGGCCGAACTTGCGGGCAAACTCGAAATCCCGCTGGTCGTGGGCGGGCACGGCCATGATGGCCCCCGTCCCGTAGCCCATCAGCACATAGTCGGCAATCCAGATGGGGATCCGCTCTTGGTTAACGGGGTTGATGGCGTAGGATCCCGTCCAAACCCCTGTCTTTTCCCGGTCTTCAGCGCTGCGCTCGATCTCGCTGCGGGCAGCGGCCTGGGCTTGATAGGCTCTGACGGCCTGCAGTTGCTCGGCGGTGGTGAGCTTGTCCACCAAGGGGTGCTCCGGCGACATCACCATGAAGGTGGCCCCCCAGAGGGTATCGGGCCGGGTGGTGAACACTGCCAGCTCGTCCCCTGCCTCGGTTTTGAAAATCACCTTAGCCCCCACCGATTGGCCGATCCAGTTCTCCTGCATGGTGCGCACCCGCTCCGGCCAGCCGGAGAGCTTTTCCAGATCCGCCAGCAGTTGGTCGGCATAGGCGGTGATTTTGAAAAACCACTGCTTGAGCATGCGCTTTTCCACCAGGGCACCGGATCTCCAGGAGCGCCCCTCCGCATCCACCTGCTCGTTGGCCAGCACCGTCTGATCCACCGGATCCCAGTTCACCGCCGCCTCTTTCTGGTAGGCCAAGCCCGCCTGCAAAAATTGCAGGAAGATCCACTGCGTCCACTTGTAGTAGTCCGGCGAACAACTGGTAATCTCCCGCTCCCAGTCGTAGGACAGGCCCAACCGCTGCAACTGATCCCGCATCTGGGCAATGTTTTGGTAGGTCCACTTGGCCGGTGGGATCCCCCGGTCGATGGCGGCATTCTCCGCCGGCAGGCCAAAGGCATCCCAGCCCATCGGGTGCAGCACTGCGTACCCCTGCATTCGTTTGTGGCGGGCAATTACATCGGTGATGGTGTAATTGCGCACATGCCCCATGTGCAGGTTGCCGCTGGGGTAGGGGAACATAGACAGGGCATAAAATTTGCGGCTCCCGTCCTTCAGCTCTGGGGTGCGATCCAGCCCGATTTCACGCCAGTGGGCCTGCCACTTGCTCTCAATGGCCTGGGGATTGTAGCGCGCGTCCACGGTTCGATGCTCCTGGGAAAAAAGCGCTCACGCTGGGAGATAGAAGCATTTTGACATACTCCCCACGCCA
>NZ_JANSIC010000004.1:22421-24634 GCF_047461955.1 Synechococcus sp. R55.7 | reverse complement strand
TCCTTCTGGAACTTGCTCCAATCCTGACCGGCTTGTTCGGCCAAAGGCCCCATGACGTTGTTGATCCCGTCCTCCATCCCCTTGAGGCCGCAGATGTAGGTGTAGGTGTTGGGCTGTTGCAGCATCTCCCACAGCTCGGCGCCGTACTCGGCCATGCGGTTTTGCACGTACATTTTCTTGCCATCGGGGGTTTGTTGCTCGCGGCTGATGGCGTAATCGACGCGGAAGCGATCCCCGTACTGGGCTTTCCAGGCCTCCAGATCCCCGTGGTAGAGCAAGGTGGAAGTGGTGGGCACCCCAAAGAACAGCCAGATCTTGCCCTGATAGTTGGGATCCTCCTCAAACAGGTGCTTGATGAAAGCGCGAAAAGGAGCAATGCCAGTGCCGGTGGCGATCAAAATCAGGTTGGCGTTCTCATCTTCGGGCAGTAGGAAGGTTTTCCCCGATGGCCCCGTAATCATCACCTCATCGCCTGCCTTCAAATCGGTGAGGAAGCCGGAGCAGACCCCCACCCCCGGCTGGCCTGTCTCTCTATCGACATATTCAGCCCGCTTCACGCTCAAAGAGACGGTGCGCCCCTCGCCATCATCGCCAAAGCGGGTGGAAGCAATCGAGTAGAGGCGGGGCTTGTGGGGCTTGCCCTTGGCATCTTCGCCAGGAGGGATAATGCCAACGCTTTGCCCTTCTAGGTAGCGGTAGTTGGGATCCGGCAAGCTGAGCACAATGTGCTTAGTCAGTCCGGGTGCTCCTTCACCGACAATGGAGTAGGTCTCCACGCAGTGGCCGATCAACGGTGCGTTGGGACGATACAGATTGACGACAACCTCTCGCTTTTCTGCGCTGGCAACCATACCTGCGATCTGCTCCTGGCACTGGGAGGAAATGAGTTTACATATAGCAAAATAGCAAACACCACAGCAGCCCGGCTGCTCAAATGGAACTTGTCAGAGGAGAAGCAGACGACCTTCGCCAGCCCCCCAGGCCGTCCTGAGAGCGGCAACCCCGGAAAAATAATCCCGGCCAAGCTCATCGGCCAAAAATATGGATTTTTTGTTAAATTGTTGCTTAGGGTGCCCACCTCTCTGGCCTGCCAGCGGCTTGTGATGTAACGGCTTTATTTGGTATCATGCAAGACCGTAACAGTTGGTAACTTTCTAGAGCCTTTTTCTCAGTTTTGCCCTGCCCGTCCCCAAGGAGTTCCCATGGCAAGCAGTCCTGATCGTGTTGTGATGATTGGTGTCGCCGGAGATTCTGGCTGTGGCAAGTCCACCTTTTTACGCCGGCTGGGGGATCTATTTGGCCGGGATCTGATTACCACCATCTGTCTGGATGACTATCACTCCTTGGATCGCTACCAGCGCAAAGAGAAGGGCATCACGGCGCTGGATCCCCGCGCCAACAACTTCGACCTGATGTACGAGCAGGCCAAGGCGCTTAAGAACGGCCAAAGTGTGATGAAGCCCATCTACAACCACGAGACGGGGCTGATTGACCCACCGGAGCTGGTGGAGCCCAACCGCATCATCGTCCTGGAGGGGCTGCATCCCATGTATGACGAGCGGGTGCGCCAGCTGCTGGACTTCAAGGTGTACTTGGATCTGGCCCCAGAGATCAAGATTGCTTGGAAAGTGAAGCGGGACATGGCGGAGCGGGGCCACACCTACGAAGATGTGTTGCGCTCAATCGAGGCTCGCCGCCCGGACTTTGAAGCCTATGTCGATGTGCAGAAGCAGTACGCCGATGCCGTCATTGAGGTTTTGCCTACCCAGTTGTTGCCGGAGCTGGATCCAGAGCACAAAGTACTGCGGGTGCGGCTGATCCAGCGGGAAGGGGTGAAGTACTTCGACCATGTTTATCTCTTTGACGAAGGCTCCACCATTGATTGGATCCCCTGCGGCAAAAAGCTGACTTGTTCCTATCCAGGGATCCGCCTCCACTATGGCCCTTCCACCTACTTCGAGCACCCGGTTTCGATTCTGGAGATCGACGGCACCTTCGACAAGCTGGAAGAGGTCATCTACATCGAGAACCACCTGAGCAACTTGTCCACCCGCTACTATGGCGAGCTGACGGAACTGTTGCGCAAGCACCCGGAATACCCGGGATCCCGCAATGGCTCTGGCCTGATCCAGGTCATCGTGGGCCTGAAGCTGCGCGCCCTTTACGAGCAAATTCGGGCAGAAGCCAAAGAGCTAGCAGTGGCTTCCTGAGGA
>NZ_JANSIC010000004.1:0-22321 GCF_047461955.1 Synechococcus sp. R55.7 | reverse complement strand
ATCCAACGGGCCATCGAGATTTGGCAAGGTCGGTCAGCCGCTGCCATTCGCGAGCGGGGACGCTTTACGGTGGTCTTGGCCGGGGGAAGCACCCCCAAGAAGCTGTATGCTGCCCTGGCCCAAACCCCAGGGATCCCTTGGCAACAAACCTGGCTGTTCTGGGGAGACGAGCGCTATGTTCCCCCGGATCACCCTGAAAGCAACTACCGCATGGTACGAGAAACCCTGCTGCAGCAGATCGGGATCCCGGCGGCTCAAGTTTTCCCTATGCCCACCCAAGCGGGGGATCCCCTTCGCGATGCTGCCGAATACGAGGCGACCCTGCGGCAGATTTTCGGTACAGAGTGCCCTTCTCTCGACCTGGTATGGCTGGGAGTGGGGGAAGATGGCCACACAGCTTCCTTGTTTCCCGACACAGCCGCTCTGCAGGTGCAGCACCGCTGGGTGACGGTGGGGCAAAAAGGGCAGGAGCCGCGTCTAACCTTGACCTATCCTGTTCTGAACCAAGCAGCCCAGGTGGTGTTCCTGGTAACCGGAGCGAACAAAGCCCCCATCGTGAAAGAGGCGCTGACCACCGAGGCCCACCTACCCTGCCAGCGCGTAAACCCCAGAGGACGGCTGCTGTGGTTGCTGGATGCGGCGGCAGCGGCTCAACTGCCCCTGCCCTGTGTCCCGCTGCTCAGCTAAACAACAGGCGGGCTAACTGCCGATGGGATAGGATCCCCAGGCCCACCGCCCCCAAAATCATCCCAGCCCATTCCAGTGGCCACAGGTTTGATAGCCCCAGCGGCCAACGCACCAGGTTTCATGGGTCGAGAACCGGCGGGGCAGGGATCCCTCAGGGGTTGCCGGGCAAATTCTTCAGTACTGGAATCACCAGCTCTTGGACGGGCAGCGCTACGGGCTGGGCGGAGTCACTGCTCAGGGAGCTGGATGGCGCAGAAGGAGAAGAGCTGGGGATCTCGCCCATGGGCCGCAGTTGCCAGCGGATGATCTGCTCGCCGCGGTAAAAGGTGACCAACAACTGATCCCCTTGCGATTGAATTTGCCAGGTGCCATCACCGCTGGTTACCGAAATATGGCCGCCGGAAAAGGGTGCATCCAAAGCCGGCCCCGATTGGCTCCAGATACGCCCGCCACCCGTTTCCAAGATCAATTGCACCGTCGCCCCCTGCCCCTGGCCGCTCAAAATTTGGCCGGTTCCGCTCCAAACTCGGGTTTCCGTCTGAGCCACGGCGGGTTGCCCAAGCTGCAGAACCATGAGCAACAGCCCTGCCCAGCTCCAGTGATTTCGCAGCCTCCCTCTCCCATCAGGGAAGAAGGAAGAAGAGCGAGAGAAACAAGCCATTGCACTCACGTTGATACCACGCGCCGCGATAGGACTGAAACAGACGAAGAAGAAGGCGAAAAGGTGTCGCAGGAAGCAATCCCTTACACAGTTTTTTTCACAGCTCGCTGAAAGCCTTTGGGATCCCTCTGCGCTCTCTTGGCTCTGGGTTAAGCCTGCTGCCGGAATCCGCCCTCGGCTTGATCCCAATCTAGCAATCTCCATACCCCCAGCCAGGATGTAACCTGAGACTCTGGCTGCGGGGATCCCCAGCAACTGTTTCGTCAATGCGCAGAGTCAAGACCCAGAGTGCCTCCGCCGCAATCGTAAGCCTCACTACTTGAGAGAAAGGAAACGCTCCAGAGCTGCCACCATTGCCGGTGGCCAACGGCGGACGGTTTTCACCCATTCCAGGTCGGCGTAGCGGGGATCCAGCCCTTGCACAGCCACCCAATGACTTTCGGCCTCTCCTTGCCGACCCTGCACCCAAAGGATGGCACTGAGAGCAGCCCGCATATCTGGAAACTTCGGGTACTTGCGCACCAGAGCCCGCATCAAGCGCAGAGCAGCTTCTGTTTCGCCCACCTGGTAGAGGCTCAGAGCATAGTTGGCCTGAGCAAAGGCGTAGTCGGGAGCCAGTTCTGTAGCGCGGCGGTAGTCAGCCAAGGCCTGTTGCCATTGGCCCAGCC
Source organism: Synechococcus sp. R55.7 (assembly GCF_047461955.1). Classification (NCBI taxonomy): domain Bacteria; kingdom Bacillati; phylum Cyanobacteriota; class Cyanophyceae; order Synechococcales; family Synechococcaceae; genus Synechococcus; species Synechococcus sp. R55.7. The sequence continues at coordinate 20,305 of NZ_JANSIC010000004.1, read as the reverse complement.
CTGCTTCCGCATTGCCACGGTTGTTGTAGGCCGCCGCATCGTTGGGATCCAACTGCAACACTCGTTCGTAGTCTGCAATCGCCTCCTGCCACCGCCCCAACCCCTCCAAAGCAGCCCCTCGGTTGAGATAGGGATCCGGCGCCTCAGGGGCCAAACGAATGGCCTCAGCATAATCCTCCAGAGCTGCCTGCAGTTGGTGCAAGCTGACACGGGCGTTGCCCCGGTTGCTCCACAGGGCCGGGTTGTCCGGCTGGATCTGCAACAGTTGAGTCCACAGGGCTTCCGCCCGGGCAAAATCTCCCCTCTGAGTAGCCGCAAAGGCCTCCTCAAACAGTCGATCGATCTCGTGATCTACCCTGTTGCTCGCTGCCGTTGCCACCACACCCGATCCAGGCCAGACAGGGATCCCCAACCAAAGCAGCAGCCCCAGCAACAGAGCCGAGAGGACATTGGAGACAGACTTCATGGCCGCCAAAACCACCTCAGATGGGGTGTTTCCACCTTAAGCCATCGCCACAGAAGGGGGTCTGATGGTTAGCGCGCCCTGGAGGACTCGAACCCCCGACATCCGGTTTTGGAGACCGACGTTCTACCAACTGAACTAAGGACGCATTGGCCAAAGGTTACACCCGCTTACCCAGTGTAGCAGGTACACCTAATTTTCAGAGGAGCTGTTCCTCAACTATCTGGGCTCTCTGCCTTAGCCTTGATGCGAGTGGCTTTGCCCACCCGATCCCGCAAATAGAACAGCTTGGCCCGGCGCACTTTACCTCGCCGCAGCACCTGAATCGACTCGATGCGCGGGGAGTGAATGAGGAAAACCCGCTCCACGCCGATTCCCTGGAAAACCTTGCGCACCGTAATGGTGCGGTTGATACCGGAGTGGCGCATGGCAATGACCGTGCCCTCAAAGGCTTGTACCCGCTCCTTGCCCCCCTCTTGGATGCGAACTCCCACCCGTACCTGATCCCCAACCCGAATCTCCGGCAGATCCGGCTTCATCTGGGCAGCTTCAATGGAGCGGATGATCTCCTCAGCGTTGATGCGAACGTTCATGGCCTTCCCGCGCTACCGGCAGTTAACCATGGTAACAATCGTCGCTGTTTTTTGTACAGAGCTGGCCGACATAGAGCTCAAGAGGTGGGAGACTGTGTTTACGCTTCCCCCATTTTTCCAATAGGCTAGACAAAGATAAAGCTTTTGTTACAAACGGGAGACTTTTGTGATCCTGCACACCGATGAGCCCAAGACGGGATCCCTGTCTACTCCCAGGCCTGCAGATCAGCCTCTGCCCCAGAGCAAACCCCGCCCCAAGAGATTTCCCTTCGGCTGGATGCTCCTGGGCTTGCTGTTGGCCGGCCTAGGGGGCAGCGGTCTCCTGATCCAGCGTCAGCTTCAGCAGCAGAGGGCAGAACGGCTGGAAAGGTTAACAGTCCCAGTTCAAGTGGTGGATCTGACCCAACGCCTGCGGGTGAGCGGCCAGGTGCAGCCGCTCCGCCAGGTGAATGTCAGCCCTCGCGAGTCGGGTCGCCTGGCGGAACTGTTGGTGGATCAGGGAGATGAAGTGGTGGCAGGGCAGTTATTGGCCCGGATGGACTACGGCGATCTCGCCAGTGGCATTCGCCAAGCCCAAGCCCGCATTCAAGAGCTGCAAGCCCGTCTAGCGGAGCAACAGGCCGGAGAGCGCCCCCAGGTGATCGCGGCGGCCCAGGCCAGGGTGGATGCTGCCCGGTCGCAGGTGGACTTGGCTCAGAGGGAGTTAGAGCGCATCCAGGCCCTGGTGCAGGCGGGGGTGGTAGCCCGCAGCGAGCTGGATCAACGCTCGGCCCGCCTGGAACAAGCGCAAGCGGATTTGCGAGCTGCTCAACAGGAGTTGGAGCGATTGCAACTGGGGAGCCGCCCGGAAACCCTACAGCAAATTCAAGCCCAAATTGCCCAGGCACAAGCCGAGCTGGCCCAACGGCAATCCCGGTTGGCTGACACCGAAGTCCGCGCCCCCTTTTCCGGTGTGGTGGTGCAGCGCTTTGCCGAGGTGGGATCCTTTGTAGCTCCCACAACAGCAGCTTCCGATGCCACCGCAGCTTCTTCCAGTTCCATTTTGGCGCTGGCTCAGGGAATTGAGGTGCGGGCAGAAGTGCCAGAAGCCCAGATTGCCCAGGTGCGGGTGGGTCAGCCGGTGGAGATCCGCTCCCTGGCCTACCCCGACCGCCTGGTGCAGGGGCGGGTGAAGCGGATTGCGCCTGCTACCGTGGTGGTGCGAGAGGTAACCGTCTTTCGGGTCTTCGTTGAACCGGAGCCTGGGGCCGACTTTTTGCGCACCGGCATGACTGTTTCGGTGGATTTCATTGGGGATCCCCAGCCTCAGGCTCTGACGGTGCCCTCAGTGGCTATCCTCCGGGAGGAAAGCCAGGAAGGCGTGCTCCTGCTGGATCCCCAAAGCCGGCAACCTGTCTATCGCCGCGTGGAAACGGGCATCACTCAGGGTGGAGTTACCCAAATCCTCTCTGGTCTGCAGGCAGGGGATCGGGTCTTTACTGCCCTGCCTCCTGGGGTGAACCTAGAGACTTTGATTAAAAGAGCGGAGCAACAGCCATGAGCCTGGCAACGGCGGCCAAAATGGCCTGGCAAATGGTGCGACGACATCGCCTGCGCACCGGGCTGAGCATGCTCGGGATCCTCATCGGCAATGCGGCGGTGGTGGCCATTGCCGGATTTGGCTATGCTGCCCAAGAGATGGCAGTGGATCAATTTCGCTCTCTGGGCACCAACTTGCTGATCGTCTTTTCGGCCAACTTGGGCCTAGCTGATGCCGGCAACATCCGCCCCCTCACCTTGGAGGATGTACGGGCTATTGCGGCGGAAGTGCCTGCCGTGTCAGCAGCCGTCCCCAGCCTGGGCACCAATGTGCGCGCTGTGCGAGGTGGAGTGGATCGCCGCTATGAGGCCACCGGCACTTGGCCGGAGTACTTGTCGGTCTTGAACCTGGAGATCGAGGCAGGCCGCTTTCTCTTGCCCTCGGATATCGAGGAACAGCGCCCGGTGGTGGTGCTGGGCAGCGATGCCGCCAGCCAGTTGTTCGGCCTGGATCCCGCCGCTGCTATTGGGGAGACCGTCCTACTGAACAATTTGCCTTTCGAGGTGATCGGCACTTTGCGCTCGAAGCCGACGGTGTTTGGCAACAGCGATGCCGGAGTGTTTCTGCCGGTGGACGTGGTGGCCAATCGGTTGGTCGGGCGGCGTTCCCCCTACGGCACAGAGCTGACGGCGATTTTCGTCTCGGCCCGCTCTGTGGATGATTTGCCCGCTGCCGAGTTCCAAATCCGCAACCTGCTGCGCCAGCGGCACCAATTGGTGGGAGAAGATGACTTCATCATCCGCAACCAAAAGGTGCTCCTGGATGGGTCGGCCAGGATTTTGAGCCTGCTGCGGGTGCTGCTGACGGGCACGGCGGCCCTCTCCCTGCTGGTGGGAGGGGTGGGGATCATGAATGTGATGCTTATCTCGGTTGCGGAACGCACCCATGAAATCGGGCTGCGCAAGGCGATTGGGGCGGATAGCCGGCAGATTTTGCAGCAGTTTGCCGCCGAAGCGATTTTCATTGCCGTGACCGGGGGGGTGCTCGGGATCCTCCTCAGCAGCGGCCTGCTGGTGGCGGTGCAGGTGTTCACCCCCTTGGCCACCCAAGTCGATGGGGTGGCAGTGGGAGTGGCGTTCTCCCTGTCCACTGGGATTGGGCTGGTCTTCGGCATTTTCCCGGCCCGCAAAGCGGCGCAACTGGATCCCATTGAGGCCCTGCGGGCCTAGAGATCGTATCCAAACAGGCGGGGATCCGCCGGCTGCCAATTGAGATCCGCCAAGCCGTACTCCGCCCAGCGGCGATCCACCAGGCGGGCTACTTCTGGATCCGGAGTGAGGGGATCCCGCCAGGGAGCATCGGTTTCTGGGGGAATTTTGGTGGTGGCATCAATGCCCATCTTGCCCCCCAGACCCCGTCTTTCGGTGGCAAAATCCAGGGCGTCGAAGGGATTGTCCGGCAGAATAAACACATCCCGCTGCGGATCCACCCGCGAGCACAGGCACCAGAGCACCTGCCGTGGATCCCGGACGTTGATGTCTTTGTCCACCACGATCACAAACTTGGTGTAGCTAAATTGGGGCAGGGCGCTCCAAAAAGCCAAAGCCGCCCGCCGCGCCTGGCCAGGGTAGGCCTTGTCGATGGAGAGGATGGCTGCTTTGTAGCCCAGCGCCTCCATCGGCAAAAAGAAATCTACAATCTCCGGCACCTGCTGCCTGAGGATGGGGGTGTAGATGCGGTTCAGGGCCAGCGCCATCATGTCGTTTTCTTTGGGGGGCTTGCCGCTGAAGGTGGTGAGATAGATGGGATCCCGGCGGTGGGTCAAGCAGTGGAAGCGAATCAGAGGGGCCTGCTCGTTGCGGGGGCCATAGTAGCCGATGTGATCCCCGGCAGGCCCGTCGGGGGCCACTTCCCCAGGGGTGATGGTGCCCTCCAAAACGATCTCAGCATGAGCCGGCACCTGCAGATCCACCGTTTTGCACTGGGCCAGGTGCAACCCTTCTCCGGCGTAGAGACCGGCAAACAGCCACTCCGACAGATCCACCGGCAGAGGTGTGGCCGCCGCCAAAATCACCACCGGATCCACCCCCACCGCCACTGCCACCTCCAGCTTTTGGCCCAGGGCTGCCGCCTTGCGCAGATGCCGAGTCGCCCCCCGCACCGACAGCCATTGCACCGTCATGGTGGTGCGGCTTTGCAACTGCAGGCGGTACACCCCCACGTTGGGGATCCCATTTTCCGGGTCTTTGGTGACCATCAGGCCCAAGGTCAGCACCCGTCCGGCATCGCCGGGATAGACCCGCAACAGGGGCAACTGGGTGAGATCCACTTCCTCTCCCCGCAGCACCACCTGCTGACAGGGAGGGATCAGATCCCGGCTGGGTCTCGCTTTGAAGACGCTAAGCAGCGCCTGTCCCAACTCCACCGCCTGGGCAAAGCTCCGCGGTGGCCGCGGCTGGTAAAGCAGGGCCAGCTTTTTCCCCAGTTCCTCCAGATCCTGAGGCTGCTCCATTCCCAAAGCCCAGCAAATGCGCTCCACCGTGCCCAGGGTGTTGATGAGCAGCGGCATTGAGGATCCCTTCACCCGCTCAAACAGCAGCGCCGGCCCCCCGCAGGCCAAGAGGCGATCGGCAATCTCGGCAATTTCCAGATCCGGATCCGCTTCTGCCGAAATGCGGCGGAGCTGACCACGGGATTCCAGCAGAGCAATAAAACGGCGTAGATCTCTGGGCATGAAAGGGAACCTAAGGGCTTACTTGTCGCGATTGAGGGCTAACCCGCTCATGAAGGGCTTCTGCAGCGCAATAAACACCAGCAGCGGCGGGATACTGGCGATGATCGCTCCCAGCATCATGGGGCCATAGGAGGCCGAGCTATCCAGATTGAGCAGGGATTGCAGCCCCACCTGCACCACTTGTCGCTCTCGGCCTTGCACGATCAAGCGGGGCCACAGGTACATATTCCAAGCGTAAACGAAGTGAATCACCGCCTGCGCCCCGATGGCGTTCCAGCTCAAGGGGATCAGCACCTGGGTGAGAAATTGCAGCGGGTTGGCCCCGTCCAGTTGGGCCGCCTCCGCCAGCTCGCGGGGAATGTTGGAAAAATGCTGGCGGAACAAAAACGTGGCCGTGGCGCTGGCCAGAAAGGGCACGATTAAAGCGTAGTAGGTGGATCCCCAGCCCAAGTTGGTGACCAACCGCAGCAGGGCAATGATCAAGATTTCTGTGGGCATCATCAGCGTGATCAGCACAAAGCCAAAGGCCAGCCCTTTGCCGGGAAAGCGGAAGTACACAAAGGCCAGCCCGGCCAGCAGCGACAAAACCGTCTTGCCCACGGTGATCGCCACCGCCACGATGGTGCTGTTGACCATGTAGTGGCCCAAGTGCCGCGCCACCATCACCTGATGCCAGTTGAAGGCAAAAGAGGAGCCAAAGGTCAATTGATAGCGGAACACCTCGGCATTGTTCTGGGTGCTCACGAGCAGGGCGTACAACACCGGAAATCCCAGAACCAAGCAGGCCAGCACCAGGCCCAAATGCACATACCAACGCTCCGGGATCCAGCGCCGCCAACGCCAGGGAGAAGGCTCCACCCGAGTTGAACTGGGCTGGGCTACTTGAGATCGGGGATCCTGCAACAGTTGGGCCATGGCACCTCCGGACAGCAAACGCTGATGAGCAGATGGAGTTTCTGGGTCGATCTTCGGCTTCTCTTGTGAGGATAATCTGCCAGAGTTAAGGGCAACCTAAGGAAGGCCGGTCGCCTTAGCGGTGCGGAGCACTTCTGGCCTGAACTTTCGAGTGCTTTTACCGGCGATGGGGAAACGGGTAGAGTAGAACAGCAGTATCTGGATAACCCAAGAGAGGATCCCATGACTCGAGGCTTTGGCCCCTTCGGCAAAATCCAAGAAGCGCTCAAGAAAGCCCAAGAGGTGCGCGATGGCGCCCAAAGGCTGCAAAAAGAGCTGGAAGAGATGGAGATCGTCGGCGAAGCCGGCAATGGGCTGGTGAAAGTGACGGTCAACGGCAACCAAGAACCTCTCAAAGTCTCTCTGGATCCCCAGATTCTCCAGGAGTCGGTGGATGTGGTAGAGGACTTGCTCCTGACGGCGATGGTGAACGCCTACACCCAATCTGCCGAGACGATGCGCAAACGCATGGAAGAGCTGACCGGAAACATCAGTCTGCCGGGGTTGGGACTGGGTTGAGCCCCACTTGCTTAACCCCGCTTGCTTAACTCTGTATGTACACTCGCCCCTTGGCTCGCCTCATCGAAGAGCTGCAACGGCTGCCCGGCATTGGCTCCAAAACCGCTCAGCGCCTAGCTCTCCACTTGATCAACCGGCCTGCCGGCGAGATCGAGGCCCTGGCCAAAGCCCTGCTGGAAGCCAAGCAGACGGTTCGGCACTGTTCCATCTGCTTCAACTGGTCAGCGGAGGATCCCTGTGAGATTTGCCGTTCGCCACAGCGGGATCCCTTGCTGTGGTGCGTGGTGGCCGATGTCAAAGATTTGATTGCGATGGAGCGCACCCGCGAGTTCAAGGGGCTTTACCACGTTTTGGGTGGCCTCATCTCCCCCATGAACGGGATCGGGGCCGACCAACTGCACATCCGCGAGCTGGTGGCCCGGGTGGCACGGGAAAAACCGCAGGAGCTGATCTTCGCCCTCAGCCCCAGCGTAGAGGGAGAGGTGACCATGCACGTGGTCAAGGATTACCTGAAGCCGGTTGCCCCCACCTTGCGCATGACCCGCCTGGCCTTCGGCCTGCCCATGGGATCCGAGCTGGAATACGCCGACGAAGTTACCCTGGCCCGTGCCTTGGAAGCCCGGCAGGAGTTGTGAGCCGCCCAGCCCATCAATCGCAGCCGGTTACCCCCTCCGCGCAGTAGGTGCTCCACCAGGGGTTGAAGTTGGCAGGATCCTCCGGCAGAGTGCTGATGTTCAGAAGTTCCTGGAAGCTGCTGTTGCGGCCTCCGTAGCGCAGGTGCATGTGCACCGGATCCCCGTGGGGTGCCCGCAGAATCACATAGGTGAAGGTCTCGCAACTGGCGTCTGCTCCAGGCTGCAACTGAAACAAATCCCAGATGGAACTTAAGGAGCGCTCAGGGTAGTAGAAGGGATCCGGCGCAGCCCCCCGATAGGCGTAGCGACAATTTTCCGCCAGGGGCTTTTTCCCCTCCAGATCGGCGTAGAAGGAGAAGAACTCCATCTTCTCAAACTTCACCCGCTTTGGATTGCGCGGATCGTTGGCCGATTGTTCCAGGGACGTATCCAGGGTAAAGACGCCATCAATTCCCAGGTAGGGCACTTTATAGGCGTTGGGGGACACAATCTGCAACTCCAAGGCTGCCGCAGCCGCTCCAAAACCCAGGAGACTCAAGCTGCCGATCAGCCAGGCTAGGGCCGTTGAAGAACAAACTTGACGAGAGGGCATAAAACTTCGTCGTGCCTGTATTGTGCAGTAAAGTCCAGACCAGTCTAAGAAAAGCTTTGAGCTCGTACTATCCCACTGGGGGGCATTTTGCGGAAATTCGCCAGCTGCAGGTGCAGCTTTGGGGAACGGGATCCTAAGACAAGGCAGTAAAATTGAGGTCAGGCTCACCGTAGAGGGGCCAGGTTTGCTGCCAGAGCCTGATATCTGGAAACTGATTTTGAAAGCGAGGAAAACCCCGTGGAGCTAGCTGAGATTGAGGAGTTGATGAACAAAGCTGTGCAAGCCACACAGCGCTCCTTTAATACGGTACGCACCGGGCGGGCCAATTCCAGCCTGCTGGATCGGATTCAGGTGGAGTACTACGGCGTGCCCACTCCCCTGAAGGCCCTGGCCAGCCTCACCACGCCAGACTCCAGCACTCTCTTGATCCAGCCTTTTGATCCCTCGACCTTGGCGGCCATTGAGCGGGCCATTGTCGCCTCTGACCTAGGTCTAACCCCCAGCAACGACGGCAAGGTGGTGCGGCTCACCATTCCCCCCCTGACGGAAGAGCGCCGCAAAGAGCTGAGCAAACAGGTGGCCAAGCTAGCCGAAGAGGGGCGAGTCTCGATCCGCAACATCCGGCGGGATGGCATCGACTCGGTGCGCAAGCGGGAGAAAAACGGCGAGCTGTCTGAAGATGAGTCCAAAAGCTTGCAGGATGCCATCCAGAAACTAACTGACCGCTACATTAAGAAGATCGATGAGCTGCTGGCAGAAAAAGAAAAGGAGCTGACGACGCTGTAAAAGCTCCTTGTGGACATAACTCCCCACGCTACTGGATTGCTTCTGCGCAGCGGTAGGACGGGGTTAAAGACCCCATTTTTTGATCAAAACTCGACACTCATCCCGAAACTTCAAGGTTTCCACTTGCCCCTCGAAGTCGGGCAGCCGTTCGTTTCTCCTCGTCCAATTCCAACAAGAGGGATCCTGGCTTGGGCCAGGATGGAAGAGCGGAATACGACAAACCTTGCCGCAATGGATCTGATCCTGTGCCATCAATCGGCGGATTTCGACACCCTGGGGGCGGCGGTGGGAGCGGCCCGCCTGTATCCGGGTGCCCGCATTGCCTTGACCGGGGGATCCCTGCCGGGGGTGCAGGAGTTTTTGGCCCTGTACCGAGATGAATTTCCCCTCATTGAGTTGCGCTCTGTGGATCCGGGACAGGTGCAGCGGTGGATTGTGGTGGACTGTCACGATCCGGATCGCTTGGGAAAAGCTGCCGCTTGGTTGAGCGTCCCCGGCGCGCAGATTGAGATTTTCGACCATCACCCCAGTCCACTGGATAACTTTTGGCCGCAGCAGCAGGTGAACTGCCATATCGAGGCCGTGGGGGCCACCTGTACCTTGCTGGTGGAGCGGCTGCAGGCTGCTGGGATCCCTCTCAGCCCTTTTGAGCGGCTGGCGCTGGCTTTGGGCATTCACATGGATACGGGATCTTTGACCTTCCCGGAGACCACCGCCCGCGATGCTGCTGCCCTGAGCTGGCTGTTGGATCAGGGGGTGAACCTGGTCTTGTTGCGGCGCTTTTTGGGGGATGGCCTCACCCCAGAGATGCGCGAACTGCTCAGCCAGGGGCTGGCCCAGATGCAGGTGCAGCAGGTGGGAGAGTATCGCCTGGGAGAGTGGCTGCTGGAGCTGCCGGAGTTTGTGCCCGGCTTGGCCGGCCTGGTGATGCGGCTGATGGATCTGACGGGAGTGGATGTGCTGCTCTTGGTGGCGCGGCAGGGGGAGCGGCTCAGCCTGATCGGGCGGGCGCGGCAGGAGTTTGCCCAGTTGGGCAGGGTGATGGCCCTCTACGGCGGCGGTGGACACGATTGTGCTGCAGCAGCCACGTTAAAAGCCAGCCCAGAGCAGCCTTTGCCCGACCCGGCCCAAGTCATGGCGGCCCTCAGGCAGGCTGTCCAAGAGCGGATCCCGCCCCCGGTGACGGCCAAAGATTTGATGTCGGCTCCGGTGCGCACCATCCGACCGGAGATCACCATCGACGAGGCCCAGCGGGTGCTGCTGCGCTACGGCCATTCCGGCCTGGTGGTGGTGGACGCTCAAGGTCGCCTGGTGGGGGTGATCTCGCGGCGGGATATCGATATCGCCCTGCATCACGGGTTTGGCCATGCCCCCGTCAAGGGCTACATGACCACCGACGTGAAAACCCTCTCCCCCGACACCCCCTTGGCGGAGATTCAGCGGTTGATGGTGCAGTGGGATATTGGCCGCCTGCCGGTTCTCCAGGATGGACAGTTGGTGGGCATTGTAACTCGCACCGATGTGTTGCGGCACCTACACGAGTTGCCGGCCCTCTCACCGCAGTTGGCTTTGCCCACCCTTTCCTGCCCCTTGGATCTCACCTTCGCCGCTCTTTCGGAACGGCATCGACAGTTGCTGGAGCAGGCCGCCCACATCGCCGATGAGAAGGGCCTGAGGTTGTATCTGGTGGGGGGAACGGTGCGGGATCTGCTGCTGCACCGGTGGGGACGGCAGCCCTCGCCCAACCTGGAGCGGCTGGATCTGGACTTGGTGGTGGATGGGCCCTACTCTCCGGCCCTGGATGGGACGGATCCCCCGGGCTGGGGCTTGATTTTGGGACAAGCGCTCAAACAGCACTTCCCAGAAGCGCGGCTGGAGATCCACGGCAAATTCCAAACGGCGGCCTTGATCTGGCCAGGAGGCTTTTGTGTGGATATCGCCAGCGCCCGCACGGAGTTTTATCCCTACCCGGCCTCTCCCCCCGAAGTGGCCATGGGATCCATTCAGCAAGACCTCTATCGGCGGGATTTTTCCATCAACGCCTTGGCCTTGCGCCTCAACGGCCCCCAGCGAGGACAGGTGCTGGATTTTTTCGGCGGACAAGCGGATCTGCAACAGGGGATCATCCGGGCATTACACCCCAACAGCTTCATCGAGGATCCCACCCGCATTTATCGGGCGGTGCGCTTTGCGGTGCGCTTGGGCTTCGCCCTGGACTCGACCACAGAAAAATGGATCCGCGCTGCCGTGGCCAGTGGTCTGCACGATGCCGTCGGCGGGGATCGCCTCAAGCAGGAGCTGGCCTATATTCTCGGATCCCGCGATTGGCCCCAAGCCTTTGAGCGGCTGGCAGAATGGGGAGCTTTGCGCTGTATTCACCCCGACCTGGAGTGGGATCCCTCCCTGTGCCGGCGGTTGCAACGGGTGGGCCGCTGGGCTTATCACTTTCGCCGCCGCTATCCTGAGCTGGGATCCCAGGAGATCTGGCAACTGCGCCTAGAGGCTCTCCTCCTCACGCTGCCCCAAGCCCCCCAGGTGGCCAGCCAACTCCACCTTACCCAAGCAGGCATCGAACGCCTCAGCCATTCCTCCTATTACCAAACCCTGTTGGCCCAATTGGATCCCGGCACCCTCTCTCCGGCCCAGGTGGTGCAACTGCTGCAGGGGCTGCGGATCCCGGCGGTGATTTTGTTGGCCGGGATCGCCCCCAAGCCGGCCCGGCGGTTGATCTGGCGCTACTTGCAGGAGTGGTACTGGGTGAAGCCGCTGCTCAACGGCCACGATCTGCGTCGTCTGGGTTATAAGCCAGGTCGCCCCTTCCAAGCCATTTTGGAGCAACTGCGTTGCCTCACCCTGAACGGCGAACTCACCACCCCGGCAGAAGCTGAAGCTTGGCTGCAAGAACACTTCCCCCTGCCGCAAGCTCAATACCGAGGAAGAAAGTAGAAGGGCAAATCAGTCGAAATAGAAGAGAGTGACCAACTTGTGTTGTTCCTCAGCATGCTTGCAGGCATCCAGCAGCGTGACGCTGTCGTGGAAAACAAAGCAGATCAACTGCTGGCACTTGCCGATGATCTCCAGGTTGCACAGGCGGCTGGCCTCCGCCAGGGGAAGATGGTCGTTTTCCGGATGTTCCACCAGATGCAGCACCTGCTCCAGGCTGGCCCGCGACTCTGCCGGCTGTCGCTCCAAACTCTGGGGCAAGATCACCGTCAAGGACTTCATGTCCGCCCGCATCGCCCCCCGAATGACGGCCAAGTTGGTGCCAATGGCCCCAGAGGTGAGGATCTGATTGCCGGTAAGGGCCAGGGCATAACTGAGGGTCTCGATCAAATACTGGTGGGTAATGGGCACATGACGGCTGCCCAGGATGGCCACTCGCTTCGGCCCAACTTGCTGAATGGCGGCCAACTCCTGCAAAAACGTATCAACGCTGGTGGGGACATCAATAGACTGGGTCAACGGGATCCCTCGGCAAATTCTCAAGATCTGGGCTAGGCTATGCTATCTCAAATTTCCGCTTTGGGATCCGGCCAAGTTGACGCTCTACAACTTCAGCTCCGAACTTTTGGTGAAGTGCTAAGGCTGTCTGCAGCAAGCTGGGCTTGGCTTTGCGCAGAAGATCCCGCCTGAATGTGGATGGTGTAGCTCATACTGCTGTGAACGCCCTTGCCCAGCCAATGGCCGTAAATGGGAGCGGCATCTCTGGGGTAAGCGCTGGCCGCCAAAGCCACATGACCGTCGGCCACGGCCAACCCTTGGGTGGGATCAAAGCCCCGCCAACCGGCCCCTGGCAAGTACACCTCCGCCCAAGCGTGCAAATGACGGCGCACAGGCTCTGGGGGTTCTCCACCCCTGCTCTCCCCCGAAGGCTGCGAGGGGCTGACCTGGTAGCCACTGACAAAGCGCGCGGCCAAGCCTACCGTACGGCAGACCTCCATGAACACCAGGGCCAAATCGCGGCAGGCTCCGGTTTTGCGATGCCAGGTCAAGCCGGCAGGCCAGGGATCCCCCTTTTCCCGCAAGATGTGGCGGCATTCTGAATAGATGCGCTGGTTCAGCGCCGGCAGAAAAGCTGTCGTTTCCCCCTGCACGTGATCCCATAGCTCCCAGGCCAAGGCCTGGATGCCGGGATCCGCCTGAGCCGTCAGATAAGGCTGTAATTGGGCTGCCAGCGTGCTGGGATAGTCGATGGGGAGATGGGTGGCCCAATCGCAGAGCAGGTAGTCGAAGGGATTCTGCCGCAGGGTGAGCACCGTGGCCTGAGTTTGGATGCGCAAGTGCTCGGTGGGATCCCCAAACCAGAGCCGAACCGCCGCGTTGCCCTCCAGGTCCACCAGCGCCGATTGGCCCACCGGCTGCGGATCCACCTGCAACTCAAAAGCCAGGAGAGTTTGGATCCCGTCGCAGCGCGGTCGCAATCGCACCGTGTGGGGCTCCAGTTGGACTGGACGACTGTAGCGATATTCGATGAGATGGCGGATCTGAATTTGCACAGGCCAAATGACGGGCAAGGAGTTTTATCACAGGCAAAGGAGCACCGAGATCAGGCAACCCAAACTGCTCCCAGATCAAAGCCAAGAAGCGGTTGCATCGTCTGCCCGAGATCTCTAGACTTCAGGGATCCCGAGTTTGAGATCTCCGAGAGCTTTGCCCTGCCTTCCCAATCATCGAAACCTCCAGCTTAGAGCGGATGTACTCCCCAGCCTGTACAGGAGCATAGCGAGGGGGATTTGCTGCATTCTGGCATGTGGGCAGGCATTCGATCCAAGCATCGTCCCGAGGAGCTGTAAAGTAAACCAAAGACAGGCGGCGACTGGAACCGAAAGCCGATCGGGGTGGATTGACCACGCGGTGCAACGTGGAGCGCCAACGGTCATTGGTCCAACGGGATAGCAGATCGCCAACGTTGATGACAAAGGCGTTGGGAACAGCCTGCACATCAATCCACTCTCCTGCTTTGGAGTACACCTGCAGCCCTCCCGGCGCCCCATCCTGTCGCAGAATCGTGAAGCCACCGTAGTCGGAGTGAGCCCCATAGCGTAGCTGTCCCGGGATGGGCTCCACCTCCTGTTCAGGATAATGCACAGCCCGCAGCACTCCCCCTTTCCCCTCCATAAAAGGCAGAAAATAGGTTTCCGGCAGATCCAAAGCCAACGCGCCCATGCGCATCAAGGTTTGGGTGAGCTGAAGCAGAGCCGCATCATAAGCCAGAAGAGCAGCCCGCAGTCCTGCTGGATGGGTGGGCCAAAGGTTGCCCGAATCCGGATCCACCCCTGCTTGGGGCCGTTGTGGATCTTCCCGAAACAGGTCATTGAACACCAGCGCCTCACAGAGATCGTAGGGAACCTCTGCCCCACGGGTAGCGGCTACACTTTCGATGCCAATCGGCAGGTATCCCTGGTTTTTGACGCGATCCGGAGTCACCACCTCCATTTTTTGTTCCAGCGGCAGGTCGAAGAAAGCCCTCGCTCTCTCGTAGGCTGTTTGTATGATGGCCTCCGGGATCCCATGCCCTGTGATCACCACAAACCCCACCTCCTCCAAGGCTGCCCCAAAAGCCTTTGCAACCCCTAGCGGATCCGTGCCCTCCCGAAAGGGGGTCAAATCCAGACAAGGGATCCCAGCTTGCTCAAAGGAAGAAACTGGAGACATGGCCGACGTAGAGACAGGCGCTCAGAACAGCTCCTACCCTACGAAGAAAACCTGCCCCAAGACTGTGTGGGCGGATACCCCCTCAGAGCTGGCACCGGCTCAACCCCACATCCAGAAACGAAACTAGGGATACTCTTGCTTGGCCTGTTGCCAGAGGACTTCCAGCTCCTGGAAACTGCGTCCTTTCAGAAGGGAGCTTATGCCATCGCCGGGCAGGGATCCCGCTGGTTCCTGAGCCAGCTCTTCCATGCGCAAAAAACGGCGAGCAAAGCGCAGGTTGGTTTGGGTTAGAGCTTGGGCAGCATCCAAACCATACCAACGGCCCAAGTTGACCAGGGCAAAAAGCAGATCCCCCAGTTCGGCTTCCTGCCGAGTTGGATCGGGGGGATCCCTCTCCAATTCTCGACGCAGCTCGGCTTCTTCCTCGCGGATCTTGGCCCAGATCCCCTCCACCGTTGGCCACTCAAACCCTGCCCCCACCACTTTGCAGGAAATTTTCAGGGCAGCCATTAGGGGAGGCAAACTTTGGGCATAGTGCAGCAGTTTTTGGCCAAGGCTTTGATCCGGTCGCTCCCTTTGCTTGATCTGTTCCCAAGAGCGGTGCAACTCCGGAAGATCTGCCATCACAGCATCCCCAAACACATGGGGGTGACGGCGGATGAGCTTATCGGCAATTCCCGCAGCCACAGCTTCCAGATCAAAGTGGTTCTGCTCGGCAAAGATCTGAGACTGCAACACCACCTGCAACAACAAATCCCCCAGCTCTTCGGCAATTGCTGCCGGATCCCCGGCTCGAATGGCAGCTACCGTCTCATACGCTTCTTCAAGAATGTAGGGGGTAAGAGACTCTGGAGTTTGGGCCCGATCCCAAGGACACCCGTCGGGAGCGCGCAACCGAGCAACAATAGCCGCCAAACGACTCATGTGTGAGCTAGAGGCGGAACGCTCCAGATAAAGGTGGGCAAAATGGCCCGTCGCTTGAGGATCCCAGCTTTGGAGCGTCAATGGGCCGGCCACCACCTCCAAGTCTTCTGTTAGCAACGTAACAGACTGGACAGGAGAACAGATCTGTTGCAAAACACTGCGCAGCTTCGCCAGATCCTGGCCCCCACAGCTTTTCAGCAGCAGGGATCCCTGCTCAGCAGCGAACCACCGAGCCAGAGCCTGTTGCCAGTTGGGCTGAAGACTATCCAGCGTTTGCAGCATGATCAAAAGGGTAGGCGCGGCCCAAATCCAAAAGGCGGCTGAGCTGCTCCAGATCGATGAAACTCAACTCCAAAAGGATCATCAGCAACGGCCCTTGCTGGCGATGCTGCAGCTTCTTGGCCAGGCTCAGTTGAGAACGGTCGATAATGCCCGTTTCCAATAGATATTCCTCAAGGGCTGGGGGGGGAATGGGATCTAGCATGGTCGTTTCGCAGCGCTGAAGTAAGGACGAGTATGAAAACTGAGAAGATAGCAAACCAATGTAACTACTCTTAACACTTCTACAGAATTTCGGCAAAGATCTGGCTGGTGCGTAGGCCGAAGGCGAGCTTGCTAAGCCCTGCGCCCACAGCTCCAGGACAAGAGAACCCCTAAATTGCCTCGGCAAATGAGGTTTCTGTATCCAAGGACACAAAAAATGGGTAGCGAGAGGTCATGGTATGATAGCAAATTGGCGATCAGTTGGCAGCACCCCGAAAGGCCGACTGCTTTTTCTTTGTGGGAAAAACCAACTCACCTTGCAAGATGTTACCTTTTTATCTCGTTGAATCCTCGTGCTTGATAAAAATCTTACAACAATTCTTCGGGGATCCAATCTGTTCGGCTCCTCTGGGATCTGCCCTAATGCTGTCATCCTGCTCGGGTTCGGTTTTGGGCATACATCGTCCTACGTTCAGCTAAGCTAGAGACACTTGCCACATGGACTCCCGTTATGTCTGAAGCCCAGGGTTTACTGCCAGTGGGGGCAACGGTTCAAGTGGTGGAGATGCCTCCTTACCTAAAAACGGCTGACCCAATGCCGATGTTGCGCCCGGCCCATTTGATCCGCTTGCACGAACAAGGGGTGATCCTGCAGCGGCGGCTGTTGGGCACCTACAGTGTGCAGTTTGCCAATGGCATCTTTCTCATAGACGGAAAATATCTCGCGCCGGTGGGATCCCTGTCCTGACACGCCCATCTCTCCTCCGAGCCAGCTGGATGGGTTTGCCGGCCTTCAGAACCTTTGGGAGCTGGCAGCTTTCCACAGAAGCGAGCCTTCAACTGGCCGGCGGACTTTCGCGATAGCCTGAACCGCGGCTAGCCGCTTCTGACGCTTCAGCGAGCTCAGTTGCTTATTCCCGTCAGCGGTGTCGAAGTAGCTGACAGACCTGCCCAGCTTTTGGTAGCTGGTTTTGCGATCTGCCACCGCCGCGCTGTAGAGGGCTCAGCACATCCGCCCCCAGTGGTGCAAGAGTTTTTCTTGCTGGCGACTGGGATAAAGCTGGGCCGCGGCAGCGTTGCGTAGCCACAAAGTGACGCAGGGGGTTACCCTGCCATAGGGTGCCAGTCCGCTGCGCTGAGACTGGAGACTGCCGCGCATCAGGTTAACTCATGTTAATTTGGGGGCGTCTTCCTCTTCCATCCTGCGATCTCTATGAGCATTCAACTTCCCCGCTGGCTAGAGCTGGCCTTGCCCTTCTTTCATCCTGTGCTGATGATTTTGGCGTTTGCGCTGGCCTTGTATGCCCTTTACCTGGGTCTGCAAGCGCGACGGGTGCGCACTGCCTCGGCAGAAGAACGCAAGGAGCTGATCAAAGGGAAGTTTGGTCAGCGGCATTTCCTCGCCGGATCCCTGTTCTTGGTGTTGATGGTGTTCGGGGCGCTGGGCGGCATGGGGGTTACCTACCTGAACAATGGCAAGCTGTTTGTTGGGCCTCACCTGCTGGCTGGGTTGGGCATTGTGGCCTTGGTGGCCAGCTCTGCGGCTCTAGCACCGCTGATGAAAGACGGGCAAAAAGTCTGGGCGCGCAACGTGCATATTCTATTGAACGTGGTGATCCTGGCGATCTTGGGTTGGCAGGCGGTGACCGGCTTCCAGATTGTGCAGCGCATCGTCAACCAAATGCTGACCACACCCCAGGTGGCTTAATCTCCCCGAAAGACCCATGCAACCCTGAACAGGGCTGAGCTTTGGGAGGACTTTGTCCCGCTGGTGCGAGCCGAGAAGTCCGTCGACCCAAAGACTTCGGCCTCCCCTTTTCGGAACCCAGAGCTTCATCATGTCAGAATGGCAGAGCAGGCGCTGCATCCTTCGGCTGTAGAGGGGCGCTATCTTGCTGCTGCTACCCAGCTTCAACGCAATGGTTCTTCCCATGTCGGTTAGCCCTCTTCCCAATTGGGTCAAGCGTTCCATCGGCAAAGCCAGCGAGACTTCAGCGGTGCAGCAGGTGATCAAGCAGCGGGGCCTGCACACCATTTGCGAAGAGGGGCGCTGCCCAAACCGAGCCGAGTGCTACAGCCAAAAAACCGCTACATTTCTGTTGATGGGAGGGATCTGCACCCGCGCCTGCTCTTTTTGCCAGGTGGCCAGTGGACGGCCCGCACCATTGGATCCCGCAGAGCCGGAGAAAGTGGCCGAGGCGGTTGAGCTGCTGGGGCTCAGCTATGTGGTACTCACCTCGGTGGCCCGCGACGATCTGCCCGACCAGGGATCCGGTCGCTTTGTGGAGGTCATGGAGGCAATTCGGCGGCGCTGCCCCGGCACCCAGATCGAGGTGCTCACCCCCGACTTTCGCGGGGATCGCGAGTGCATTGCCCGTGTGGTGGCCGCTCAGCCTGTCTGCTACAACCACAACATCGAAACGGTACGACGGCTCTCCCAGGCAGTACGGCGCAGCTCCGGCTATGACCTGTCCTTGCGGGTTTTGCGAACGGTCAAGGAGCTGAATCCCGGATTACCCACCAAGTCTGGGCTGATGTTGGGGCATGGGGAGACCCGCGCAGAAGTGCTGGAAACTTTCCGGGATCTGCTGGCGGTGGGATGCGATCGTCTGACTCTGGGGCAATACCTACAACCTTCCTTGGCCCATCGCCCTGTGGAACGCTACTGGACTCCGGAAGAGTTTGCCGAGCTGGGCCAGATAGCCCGCCAGATGGGGTTTCGCCAGGTGCGCTCAGGGCCATTGGTGCGCAGCTCCTACCACGCTGCCGAAATGGTTGAGAACTAGGCCAGGGAGCTTGGCAGAGAGGCTGTGCAGTCTGTCATAGCCAACCTTTCCCGTCCGATCAAGGCACGAAGGCCCGCTTCCAGGCCGAACGCTCGGGCTGCAAACCGGCTGAGCACCTGTGGCGCCAGGGATCCCAGGCGGTACAAGCTGATCCCCGCCACCAGACCCGGCAAGAGGCCGTTGCCCCAGCCTCCCCACAGCCAGGAACTTACTCCTTCTGCTAGCAGCAGCAAAGCCCCATTGAGCAGCAGCGGTCGCCACAGCCCCTCGCGAAAGGAGACCAGCCCCCTCCACAAGGCCGTCCGGGGTAGGTGAAGCCGCACTCCCAAGCCCAACAGCCAAAGGCCATCCAGCAGTGGGGCCAACAGCAAATCCAACCCCAGCGGAGCCAAGCCCACCACAATCCCCTTGCCGAGGGCGACAGCTTGGCCCCATTGCTCCACAAAGGGGGCATGGTGCTGCCACTGTTTTTCCAGAATCTGGGCCTGAACCCGGTCCAGCCGCTTCAACACATTCAAAGCCAGGAGGGATCCCGCCTCGGTTTGCAAAATCTGCAGAATTCGCCCCCGCAAGGCTTCAATTTGGGGTGCAGGCCGTTCCCATTCCAAAGTAATGCGGCCATCCGGCCAGTGGGTGCGGACTTTCAGAGGTTTTGGGCAAGCGGCCACGGTCAAAATCTCCTGCGGCGATACCCAGCCTAGGTGGCGGCTGATCTGGGCACAAATGGCCTGCAACTCCGCTTCGGAGTAGAGATCGCATTTGTTCAACACCAGCAGGATGGGCTTGTATAGAGTGCGCAGCTCCGAGAGAGCTTGGTATTCCAACTGGGTCAGGTCGGTGGCGATGACAAACACGATCAAATCCGCCGAGCGGGCCACATCCCAGGCCAACTGTTCGCGGGCTTCTCCTTCCACTTCGTTCAAACCCGGAGTATCCACCAGCCTCACCCGCCAAGGGATCCCTGGCCCCGGCTGCCACAGCAGGGATTGGGGCTGCTGAGTGACCCCATTGAGGGGGCCTACCTTCAACCGCTCCTCGCCGGTTAAGGCATTCAGGACGGCTGACTTGCCACGGTTGACCAGCCCAAACACCGCAATGGAAAACAGCCGCGCGGTGAGGCGCTTGCGCAAAGT
The DNA here is from genome assembly GCF_047461955.1 of Synechococcus sp. R55.7. NCBI lineage: Bacteria > Bacillati > Cyanobacteriota > Cyanophyceae > Synechococcales > Synechococcaceae > Synechococcus > Synechococcus sp. R55.7. The sequence goes on along the minus strand of NZ_JANSIC010000004.1, from coordinate 529 downwards.
GGATAGAGCCCTGAACTCCGGTTGTAAATCCCGACGGCTGGCCAGAGATTGCCAATGATCCCAGCACCTTTGCAAAACGGTTTCGGCTTGGGTCAAGGGAGTGGTCATAGACAGGGGCAATGGACTAACCCTCACTCTAGAGGGAATTGCCCCTCAGGGCTAGCCGTTTCTCCCCCCCAGCGTGGGGAATCCAAACCCCACAAAATAGGGCATGATCACCCTAGGGTTCCGCCGAATCTCCTATGCTGTACCGCCTTCCCCAATCTCTGAAATGGCTTCGTGTGGGTGGATCCCATCGTTCTAAGCAAGAGCGCCAGATCGTGCGCAGCCTGCTGGCCTTTGCTGGGGCGCTGCTGGTTATGGATGTTGTGCTTCTGAGCGCCCTTCGCTAGTCCAACTTGGCAAGCCCATCGTTAGGTGATTCCGAACAAGTCTAAGTCTGAGGCATTCCTCTAGCACTGCTACAGGCAAGCACTCCCAGCCCCTTGCCCATTATGAGGAGAGGGGATCCCAGAATTGGCAAACAGTT
>NZ_JANSIC010000003.1:22199-27688 GCF_047461955.1 Synechococcus sp. R55.7 | reverse complement strand
GTTTTCTCGCCCCCCTGGGTTGCAGCCTTCTCAGCTGGCCTTGCAGGGCTTTGAAGCCCTTGGGCCGTTCCCAAAAGCGCCCTCTGAAGTTGTCAGGAATTGCTCCAAAACCAGGTCAATCCCCGTCGTCCGCCCGTGAGCTGGTTTGTTGGGAGGCATCTGGATAAGCCCAGTACTTGTAGGTTACCGCCAGCATAAGTAGGCTTTACTACAGATTTCGCTCAGGGGTATGGCGGGGATCCATGTATCCCAGTGCTCACCCTGCGGCTAGAGCATGGGACCTATTGCCCCCGCACCCCCGTTAGTTAAAATTGTTGGTACTAGAACTGTAAGGCACAGCTTCTTCTAGCTTTGTCCAGGTTTGCGGCTGAGCTACAGGTGCTCTGTTGTGGGCAAAGGGAACTTGCGCCTCGGCTGCAGCAAGCAAGATGGGGGTTGGCTTCCTGCAAGGACTTCGTCCCGCTGACGCGATCAGCAGGTTTTGGGAAAGGTTGAAGGTTGTAAGTTGGCTCAGAAGAGGACTGGGTGTTTTGGGGCAGATGAAAAGTAGCTTAGTGCAGCTCGATTATCGAGTTTATAAGTTGGCGCGGCTGTTGAGCGAATATTTGGAGTTGGGGAAATGGGTTGCCCTGTCTGCTGGCTCGCTGGGTGAAGAGCCTTCTGGCAACGAACATCAAGCCTGGCTGCACAAATTTTCAGTTTACTTGTCAGAGCAGGCTCCTTGCCCTGGCCTCAAGGATCGGGATCCCGTAGGCTAGGTAGGCCCTCCCCTGCTGCACTCAACATCCTGCTGCACTCAACATGTGGATCCCTTCTTGGTGGCCGAAGCTCAGTTTTCAGGTTTGGCTGATCTTTATCGGTCGGCTGCTTTCCCAAACTGGAACCGGCTTTACCTTGTTTTATGCCAGTCTCTTTTTTGTGAATCAGGTGGGGCTGACCGCCACCCAAGTGGGCCTGGGGCTAGGCATTATGGCTTTTGCCGGGGTGTTTGGCCGCATCCTGGGCGGCTCGATGGCCGATGGAGCTTGGGGGCGCCGTTCCACTTTGATCCTCTCTCTGGCTATTTCCACCTTGGGGTCGTTTGGGTTTGCGCTCTCCTATGACTTCTGGAGTTTTGCCCTGGCCAATATGGCTGCAGGCTTGGGGCAGGGGTTGTACTGGCCGCCTGCGGAAGCGATTGTAGCAGATCTAACCACTCGTGAGCAGCGCAACGAAGCCTACGCTCTCAACCGTCTGGGGGATAACCTGGGCCTCAGCCTTGGGGTGGCTATGGCCAGCACGCTGGTGGCTCTGACGGGGGCCTATCGGCTCTTGTTTGTAATCGACGGTGTCACTTTTCTAATCTTTCTGGCAGTACTTTGGTTTTTTATCCGGGAAACTCGGGCGACTTGTCCGGCAGCAGAGCCTGTGTTGGCAGGTTGGAAAACCGCCCTTAGAGATCGCTCCCTTTTGGTGTTTGGCCTGTCGAATATCCTGTTCACCACCTATGTGGCCCAGCTCAGCAGCAGCATGCCCCTTTACTTCCGCAATGGGGTAGGGATCCCAGAGGTGCAAATCGGCATTTTGTTTGCCTTGCATGGGGCCTTGATCGCTCTGCTGCAGATGCCGGTGGCCCGTTGGTTGAATCGCCGGACGCGCATCCAAGGGTTGCAGGGATCCGCCCTGATGTGGGGGGTGGGATTTCTTTTGGTTTGGCTTAGCGGTCTGGCGGCGGAATTGGGGGCTCCGGCCCCGGCGGTGGCAGTCTTGGCGCTGGCGGTGCTCTCTTTGGCGTTGGTGAGCTACAACCCCTCTGCCTCTGCTTTGGTGGCGGATTTGGCGCCGGATCACTTGCGGGGGGTGTATCTGTCGGTCAACTCCCTCTGCTGGGCGGCGGGGTTTGCTCTTGGCCCAATGATTGGGGGGATGGCCTTGGACTTGCCGCAACCGTGGGCAAGCGGGTTGTGGATCTTTTGGGTGATCACCGTCAGTTGGGTTTGGGGGATCCTCCGCTTTCTGAACCGCATTCTGCCCTGCAAGGTGAATAGGGCCGCAGTGCCTCCGGTGATGGAGCCCGCTCCCCTCGGTGACGCAGAACGCTAGAGCCCAGGAAAGAAGCAGATTTTGGGATCCCAGTCTTGGCCAACAGCTGGTTAGAGTATGGATGTCGAACAGGAAGGCTAGTTCTGCTCTTGTAGCCTGCAATTTGGTCTCAACGGTGGAGGATCTGAATCATGAGCTTGATTGGCAACATCATCTGGCTAATCTTCGGGGGTTTGCTGACAGGTTTGGGCTACATCTTAGGAGGACTGAGCCTTTGCCTGACAATCATCGGCATTCCCTTTGGCTGGCAGAGCATCAAACTGGGGTTTGCAGTGCTTGCCCCCTTCGGAAAGGAAGTGGTGGAGTATCCCGATGCCAACAGCCCGCTGCTGCTGATCTTTAACGTCATCTGGCTATTGCTGTTTGGCTGGCCGTTGGTGCTTAACCATCTCTTCTGGGCTGTGATTCTGGCAATCACCATTGTTGGGATCCCCTTTGCCAAACAACACATGAAGTTAATTATTTTGTCGTTGTTGCCCTTTGGCCGAGATCTGCGCTGAGAAAGTGGGTGAACCTAGATTGTGGGTTTATTGAGGGGTACGGCCAAACTGGTTATTAGGCATTTCTCACTTGGGATGCAGGAGAGTTTTCTGTCGGGTTGTCAGGATTTGGGGTTGCCAATTGCCAAGGCTGCTCTCGGAGTTGCTCTATTGAACCATCGTCAAACTATTGGTAATGACTTGCCTCGTGTAATTTCCCCAAGTTTGAGCAGCTATGCTGCTGCTTCCTCGTGTTGGGCTGGAGTCATCATTGCCCAGCCAAATGCCGGTCACCAGGGGAGGGTTGGGCGTGTAGCCGATAAAGAGCAGATCCTTGTTGGCGGTGGTGGTGCCGGTTTTACCGGCTTCTCCAATGCCGAGCCGGGCAGCAGTGCCGGTGCCGGAGCTGATCACCCCTTGCAGTACGGCTGTCATCTGTTGGGCGACGGTTTCTGGCAGGACAAGTCGCTGAGAACGGGGATCCTCCCGACCAGGGTAAATCTCACGGCAGGTGCGAAAGTCGTTGGGGTTGGCGCAATCGCTGCTATCCAAGATGCGGCGGATGGTGTGGGGCCTTGACCAAAGGCCACGATTGGCAAAAGGAGTGAAGGCTGCTGTCAACTCCAGCAAGTTCACCTCCATGGTGCCAATCACCATAGAAGGATAGGGTTGCAACGGCGATTGGATGCCCATTTGCCGGGCCGTCGCCACCACTTGCTCTAGACCGACTTGTTGGGCCAACCGCAGGGCAATCACGTTTTCGGAGAGGATCAGGCCGCGGGCCAAATCCATAGGGGCCGCTCCCGAGCGACAGCCGCGAAAGGTGAGGTTGCCCCAGGTGAGGGGCTCGCACGACAACACTTGGGAGAGAGGGATCCCCTGGGTGAGGGCAGCCGCATAGGTGAACACTTTGAAGGTGGAGCCCGGCTGCCTTTGAGCTTGGGTAGCCCGGTTGAAGGGGCTGGCGTTGTAGTCGATCCCGCCCACCAAAGCCAGCACTTCGCCGTTGCGGCTGTCGAGACTGACCAAAGCGCCTTGGCTGAAGCCCAAGCGGGATCCCGACTCGCGCACCGTTTGGGCCAGGACTTGCTCTGCCAAACGCTGGTAGGGCAGATGCACCGTGGTTTCGATGATGAAGTTGCCCTCTGCCGAGAGGTCTTGGCCCAAGAGCTGCCGCAGCTCCTGGAAGACGGCACTGTAAAAGTAGGGAGCAACTGTCGAGGTTTGGGAGCGCAAATTGGGGTTGAGGGTGAGGCGACTGCGCCGGGCCCGCCGAATCTCCTCTTCGGGGAAGACTTTCAGCTCGCTCAGGCGATCCAACACCCGATCCCGGCCTCGAACGGCGGCATCATAGTTGGCGACGGGGTTAAAGGCGTTGGGCGCGGGCAAAATGGCCGCCAAGGTCGCAGCTTCGGAAAGGCTGAGCTGGCGGCTTGGGATCCCGAAATAGAACTGGGCAGCAGTTTCAAAGCCGTAGATGCCGTTGCCCAGGTAAACATTGTTGAGGTAGAGAGCGAGGATTTCGTCTTTGCTGTAGCGCTGTTCCAGCTTCAGGGCGGCGACGGCCTCCCGCAGCTTGCGCCCGAAGGTGTTGCCGGAGCCGGTGTAGTCCCGCAGCACGGTGCGGGCCAGTTGTTGGCTGATGGAGCTGCCCCCCTGCTGCACTTCCCCCGAGCGCAGGTTCACCCAAAAGGCGCGGGCAATGCCCAGCAGATCCACCCCAAAGTGGGAGTAAAAGCGGTGATCTTCAGCGGCGACCACCACCTTGGGCAGAATTGGGCCAAAAGCTTCTAGGTTGGGCAGCTCCCGGTAGGTGTCCCCCTGATGGCGGCGCAGCTCCGTCTGCTGATCCCCGGCCAGGACGATCAGGGGGTTGCGATCCGCGGAGAGGGGTGGCTCCACTGAGAACTTGCTCCACTCATGGCCGATCCAAATCCTCGCCCCCAGCCCCAAGACCACCATCAGGATGAGGCAGCCGCGCACCCCATACACCTGTGGTGGGGGTGGATCCAGCACTTGAATCCAGACGCTCTCCGGATCCCGAGGCGGGCCAAGGCTCAGTTGCTGGCCATGCCGCAAGATCACCCGGCGCACCCGCTCGACACCACCGAAGGGTTTGAGGCGGAAAACGCCGTTGGTCGAGTCTTGATCTTCTAGCTGGTAGCGACCGGCATTCCACCCCAGCCAGTAGAGAATAGGGGGCAACGGGATCCGCCAACCCAGACCGGGCAGGCGCCAATCCGGGCGGGGACGGATGTGGGCGTGGAGATGGCTCACCGCGGGGGCAGGGATGCGAATGGTGGCCACCGTCTGGCTGCGACCGAGAATGTCGGATCCCTTCAGGGCAACCACCTGGGGGGGCTCTCCTGGGCAGGTAATCCGCAGGCGCACCGGGCGCTTGGGGGGAGGAGGTTCGGGGGGTTTGAGGAGAGCTGTAGGCCCGACAGGGAAAGGCCTCGCCAGAGTTTTGAAGAGGCGAGCGACGGTGCTCAACAGCGGCTTTTTGTCTTCAGAAGCAGACATGGCTCAGTCCCCCCGCAATTCGCGCGCACGGCGCAGCAGCTCCTGCATGGTCTGGCCGGGACGAGGGCCGCCTGCTGCTGAATTGAGGTTACGGGCCTTGGGAGGCCGGGCAACGGGGGCAGCCGGGGGTAGGGTGGGAGAGGAGGGGGAAGGTGGTGGAGCACCGCTGGGCAGCGTGGGATCCCAGAGGGCCATGTAAAGATGGCCTTGGGCGTTGCGTTCGATCCTGCCGGCCCAGGGGCCAACGCGGAATTGCACTCGCCCGGAACGTCCCTCGCGCACAGCCTGCAGTTCTCGCTGCAGTTGAGCAGGCAAGGGGGCTTGCAGCATATCCTCCAAGAGTCCTTCCACTTGCGGGGTGGGTACGCCATCGGTGACGGTGGCTTCGGTTTGCCGCAGGGCCAG
>NZ_JANSIC010000003.1:18860-22099 GCF_047461955.1 Synechococcus sp. R55.7 | reverse complement strand
GGATGGGCATTCTCTGGGGCAATGGGATCTTCCACTGCCGGACGAGATCCTGGCCCGGAAACACGGGGGGCCGAGGGGCGCTGCAGCAACTGTCCCCATTGCCAACTCACCAAAACCCAGCCCAGCAGCCCGCCCATCAGAAAGGGAATCAGGCGCACCCAAAGCAGGGATCCCCCGTTCTCGACCTCCGTGGCCGCCGTCAAGGGCCTGAGCCGCAGAGTACCTGATGCGGCCAAGGGCGGCGCAACAGCAGTGGGGTCTCCAGAAAGTGGGCCAGAGGCAACACTTCCAGAGGAGATCAGCGGAGATTGAAGGGCAACGGTCTCTGGAGATCCTTTTTGGGATCCCTGTGCTCTGGCTTGAATGTGCTCCAGCTCCGCCAACACATTGGCCACCGATTGCGGGCGGGCGGCAGGATCTTTGGCCAGGCAACCGAGGATCAAGTCAGACAAACCGGCGGGCAGCGCGAACTTCAATCCCAGGTCTTCCAGAGGAATGGGGCGGCGCTTGTGGTGGGCCTGGTACCAGCCCGGGAAAGATTCGGTGGTGGGCTTGAGGGGCATCTGGCCAGACACCATCTGGTACAGCATGATCCCGAAGCTGTAGATGTCGGAACGGACGTCCAGAGGGGATCCCTCCAGTTGTTCTGGGGAAGAATAGGCCAGCGTTCCCAGGTAGGCATGGGTAAAGCTCAAAGATTCATGGCTATTGAGCAGCTTGGCAATGCCGAAATCCACCAGCTTCGCCAGTTCCCCAAAACTGTCATCGGCCACCACGATCACGTTGGCCGGCTTCAAATCGCGGTGGATCACCTGTACCCTTTGCCCTTCCATGAGGATCCCCTCGTGGGCTGCTTTCAACCCCAAGCCAATTTGACGGGCCAGCCGGAAGAAGCGCTCCAAAGGCAAAGCCCCTGCGGCCAGAATATCCTTGAGGGTTTGGCCGTTCAGGTATTCCATCACATAGAAAGGCACCTCATCGGGGGTAAGGCCATAGTCATTGACTTTGACAATGTGCAGGCTTTTTTGGCCCAAAGCCGCGCAGGCTTTCGCTTCCCGTTCAAAGCGCAGGCGGGTGCGCTGATCCATTGCCGGCTGGGAAAGCAGCTTGACAGCCACTTCCACCCCACCAAAGAGCAAATCTTGAGCCAAATAGACTCGCCCCATGCCCCCCTGTCCCAGCAGATGTACAAGTCGATAACGCTGAGCCAAGAGGCGACCCAAAAAGGGATCCGACGCAGTAAACATAGGGAATCGCGGCGGTACAGAGAACAGGTTTGCAAGAGTCTCGAAGGGATCCGGCAGGAGCGGGCTACCTCTACCATAAGCACTGGAGCCGTCATAGGCCATGCTCGCCGCCGTCAATCCAGTTGCCCTTGATGTCTTTGCCAATTGTTTACCACCCCGACTACAGTGCCCCCCTGCCGCCGGGCCATCGCTTTCCCATGCCGAAATTTCGCCTCTTGCAAGAGCTGCTGCTGCGGGAAGGGGTGATCCGCCCCCAGCAAGTGCACCACCCTGAGCTGCCCCCTCTCGCCTGGATTGAGTCGGTACATACCCCTGAGTACGTCAGGGCCTACTGTGAGGGATCCCTGGAAGCCAAATTGCAGCGGCGCATCGGCCTGCCCTGGAGCCCAGAGCTGGTACAGCGCACCTGTCGAGCAGTGGGGGGTACCGTCTTGACCGCCCAATTGGCCCTGCGCCATGGCTTGGCCTGCAACACCGCCGGTGGCACCCACCATGCCTTCCCCGCCTACGGCTCCGGCTTTTGTATCTTCAACGACCTGGCCATTGCCGCCCAAGTCTTGCTGCAGCAAGGGCTAGTGCAAAGGCTCTTGATCGTGGATTTGGATGTCCACCAGGGAGATGGCACTGCTTGGATCTTTCGCTCCGAGCCGCGGGTGTTCACCTTTTCCATGCACTGCGAGGCCAACTTCCCCGCCACCAAACAACAGAGCGACCTGGACGTGCCCCTGCCAGTAGGCATGGAAGATGAAGCCTATCTCCAGACTTTGGCCGACCACTTGCCCGATCTGTTGGCTCAGGTGCGCCCTGACCTGGTGCTCTACGATGCCGGTGTGGATCCCCACGAGGAAGATCTCCTGGGCAAGCTGGCCCTTAGCGACCAGGGCCTGTTTCGGCGGGACATGCAAGTGCTGAACACTTGTCTAAAGCAGGGCTATCCTGTCGCCTGCGTCATCGGCGGCGGCTACGGCAAAGACCTCAACCGCCTCGTGTATCGCCACTCCCTGCTGCACCGGGCTGCCAGCGAAGTGTACCGCCAATACCGTCTTTAGCCGGGCGCAAACTAGGCGTATTCGGCAATCACTACTGTGATGTTGTCTCGCCCGCCCCGCTCTTTGGCCGCCTCGATGAGCTTTAGGGGAAGTTGCTCCAAATCTTCCACCTGCAGGCAATACTCGATGATCACTTCGTCGTCCAGCTCCTCAGTTAGGCCGTCGCTACACAACAACAGGCGATCCCCTGGGTAAACTGTAATCGGCTGCACAGAAGGTGGACCCGCATCGGGTCGGCCCAGGCAGCGCTCGAGAATATGTCGCCAAGGGTGAATCCGGGCCTGCTCATAGGTCAGCTCCCCCAGTCGAATGGAGCGAGCCACTAAGGTGTGATCCTCGGTCATTTGCTGCATTTCGGATCCCCGTAGGCGATAGAGGCGAGAATCACCGATGTGAGCGCTCCAGCAGTTGCCCTTGGGATCCACCATGGCCACCACCACCGTAGTGCCCATGTCTGCCCGCTCTGGATTTTCCCGCTGATCCTTGAGGATGGCACTGTTGGCCGCTTCTACGGCTTCGCTGAGCAACCGGGGCGCCGGCACGTTTTTCCAGCCTCGATCCAGATATTCCCGGATGGTCTCGACGGCCAACAGGCTGGCTGTAGCCCCAGCAGCATGTCCTCCCATACCATCGGCAACAATAAAGTAGCGTCCCTCCGGATCGCAGTAGTAGGCATCCTGATTGCTGCTGCGGAGCTTGCCGGGATCCGTAGCGCAGGCATATCGTCGCATCACATCAATCGCTCTGACCGATTCAACCTTAAGAGTACTCTGAGTAAAGCAAGAGCAGCGAGGGCAGCCAAAACCAAAGCGATAACCGTTAAGGTAGCATGTCCGGCCAAAAAGAGCTGAGTTGCGCTCAAAAAAAAGGCCGCAAACAACACCCCGTAAATGACTCCCAGCCCGGTGTTGTTCAGCTTGCGCAGCAAGCGCTCCGTCTCGCT
>NZ_JANSIC010000003.1:17537-18760 GCF_047461955.1 Synechococcus sp. R55.7 | reverse complement strand
CGAAACGGCTGATCGTAGGCCAGCTCGTAGAGGTCTTCGCTGATGGCCGCCACCGAGATTTCTCCTGAGTTGCCGGAAAAGGGTTTGTCCATAAAGTGATCCAGCATGTACTGCACCGAGCGGCGCACGGGAGCCAGATCGGCGGTGGGCACCAGCACCCCCAGTTCCACCAGCGAGGCCACCACCCGATCGGCATTTTTGGAGACCACACCTGCCAGCGTGCCCATCAGCTTTTCTTTCACATCGGAGGGCAGGCGGCCCATCATGCCGAAGTCGTAGAAGATCAGCGTGCCATCGGGCTTCACGGCAATGTTGCCGGGGTGGGGATCGGCGTGAAAAAAACCATCCTTGAGCAGTTGCCGCAGATAAGCCTCTGCCCCCAGACGAGCCAAAACCTTGCGATCCAGCCCCGCCGCGCTCAGGGCTTCGTAATCGCTGATTTTGATCCCCGGCAGGTATTCCAACGTCAACAGGCGAGGAGAGGTGTAACGCCAATACACTTTGGGAACAGCAATTTGCGGCATATCCCGAAAGTTGCGACGGAAGGTATCGGCATTGCGGCCCTCATTGAGGTAATCCACCTCTTCCCAGAGGGTGCGCCGACACTCTTCGTAGATGCCGATCCAGTCGCGGCCCGGCCCGCCCCAAGAGGTGCGATACTGAAAGAACTCGGCAATCCCACGGCAGATCTCCAAATCGATGGTGAACAGCCGGGTCAGCCCCGGACGCTGCACCTTCACCACCACCTCTTCCCCGGTTTTGAGCTTGGCGCGATGCACCTGCCCCAAGCTGGCAGCGGCCAAAGGGGTGGGATCAAAGTAGCTGTAGATTTGGGTTATCGGCCTGCCCAGCTCCTGCTGCACAATTGCCGCCACCTGTTCGTAGCTGAAAGCAGGCACCCGATCCTGCAGCTTGGAGAGCTCCTCGACATATTCCGAGGGGAAGAGATCGGCGCGGGTGGAGAAAAACTGCCCCACTTTAATAAAAGTAGGGCCTAAGTTAAGCAGCGTTTCGCGGATCCAAATGGCTCTGGTCCGGCGGCGCTGGGCCTTTCGCTCGGGCGTGGGTTGTCCCCCATAGCTCCAAGCCTGCTGATCCAGCCAAAGGTAAAACAGCCAGGTGAGCACAAATCGCCAAATGTCCAGCATGCGGCCCTGGCGAGTATAGTTCTCCCGGGCCCAGCGGTAGGCGGTATAGGGCTTGACGGGTTGTGATCCCAAAGA
>NZ_JANSIC010000003.1:15657-17437 GCF_047461955.1 Synechococcus sp. R55.7 | reverse complement strand
TCTCCCGGGCCCAGCGGTAGGCGGTATAGGGCTTGACGGGTTGTGATCCCAAAGAAGTCCGGGATCCCAAAAGGCTCGCGTTCAAGCGTTTCGACTCCGGTACTTCTGCAACTCGGAGCGCAGCTGCGCCACTTCCGCCCGCAAGTCGTCCAGAGTTGCCTGCAAATCTTCTGTCTGGAAAGGCAGCGGCACCCTTTCCTGGGCGGCCATGGATGCTTCTGCCTCAGCCCGGGTCATGACATCCTGGGCAAAGGTTTGCCAGCCCTCCTGCAGCTCAGCCCACACCTTGCCCACTTCCCCGGCAATATCGGTGAGGGCGCTTTCCAAACGCTCCCGTAGGACATCCGCCACAGCCTTGCCGACAAAAAAAGCCCGCACAACCGGATTCTTCATGCGACCCAAGTGTTAAGAAGCATCACCCAGATTATAACGAATCCTGCTCAAACACAGCGGCGAGCCGACCCACCCGAACAGCAGCGGATCGATCGGCCCGGCGGATTGGGGAGTTCGTCCAGTCCTAGCGGCGGTTGGTGGTCATGTCAGGGATCTTCAGATCGAAGACGCTGATGTTTTGCCGTGCAGCCGGCTTGGGATTGAGCATGCGGGCCATGTTGAGGAAGTTTTCTGGATCCCCGGGTTTGGGAGGACGGGTGAGACGATAGGTGCGCACCACTTCCCGCGTCGAGCGCTTCACGCCGGAGACATCGCGCCAACGAGCTCCATAGCGGGGGGTTACCAGGTTGGCGGGCTTTTCCGACAGGCGACGGCGTTGGTAAGGCACCACATCGTCCCCAAAGGCGGCATTGTACTCTTCGCTATCCACCACAGCGTCGATGAAGCCATCTAGCCCCTTGGTGGCAACGATGATGGAGTACTTGATGCGCTCCTGTTGGCTGTAGGTGGGCCGACCCAAAAAGCGCTGGAAGGTGACCTCGATGAAGCGGTAGTTGTCGTTGGGAACCATGACCAGATCCCGGTACACCTCCGACTTGCCCAGGCCGCGCACAAACTCTTTGACCGAGATTGCCCCGTTGCGCAATTGGGACTCCAGAGCTTTTTGCCGATAACTCTCCAGCATCAGATGCTCGCTGAAGATCTGGCGATAGGCAGCGCGAATGATGTTGTCGATACCTGTCGGGTCGTCAGGACGGTAGACGGGCGGGGTTTCGTCGCTGGGCACAAAGTAGCGAGGCACCCGTTCATTTTGGGTGGTGGGGCGATCGGCAAGCAACGGAAGGGACATAGATGGTGCTCCTAAAAAAACGAGAAAAACTTAAGAAAAACACAGTGGGGCAGGGAAGCTAAGGCTCGGCAGCCAATTCCTGCCGGCTCATCTGGGCGCGGAGAGGGATCAGAGGATCGGCATCTTCCAGGGCCATCTGGAGCGCAGCCTCGACTGAGGGGCGCAGAGATTGTTCACCCTGGCGAGCCAAGTCCGTCAGGGATCCGACGGCGGCATAGCGGACTCCCCAATCGGCATCGGCAAGACATTGCCGCAACAGGTGCAAGGCTCGCTCTTGATCGAGCAAGGGCCGCTTGGCCGCCACTCGTCCTAGCCCACGGGTCGCCGCCCGTCGCACACTGGGGGCAAAGTCCGCTACAATGGCTTCCGCCAAAAAGGGGTAGGCATCCCCATGGCCAATACGGGCCAGAGCCCGCACCGAATAGGCCCGCGCCCCATAGTCAAAACCGTCAATATGGCTCAGCAAGGGCTGCACCGCGGCTTCCCCAAAGCGCAGCACTTCCTCCAGGGCGGCTTCCCCCACTGCAGGGCGATTGA
>NZ_JANSIC010000003.1:0-15557 GCF_047461955.1 Synechococcus sp. R55.7 | reverse complement strand
TCCCCAAAGCGCAGCACTTCCTCCAGGGCGGCTTCCCCCACTGCAGGGCGATTGAACCCAAAGGCGCGAATTAAGATGGGGATCCCTTCCACTTGGCCCAAAGCGCCCAGCGCCCTCACCACCCGCAGCAAGTCCTCAGGCGACGTGGCCTGCTCCAATTCTGCTGCCAGTTGAGCCACAGCAATGGGAAACGCTTGAGCAGCCGAGGCGGAGGACATAGGCAACGAATAGTCAAAGGTACAGTTGAAGCATCTGAAATGATCTAAATCAAAGGCACTGAGCGCCCCAAAATCCTAAAAGAGCCTCTCCAGTTGCGGAAGGATCGCTGCCGCCACCTGAGCCGGCGGTACCCGCCCCAACTGAAGCGCCACATCGAACAGCCGCTTCAGAGCATTGATGCGCAGGTTGAGAGCCACGTCGGCTGTGGCCAGCAGCGGCGCCCCCGCCACCCATCCCGATTCGGCCAGGTCGAACAAAGCGGCCTGTCGTAGGCTGGAGTTGGAGTGGGCCAGGAGCGCCACCAGGATTTGGGTCAGCTCCTCGGCTTGCGTAAAGCGGTAGAGCACCCAAGCCGCTGCCGAACGCACCCGCTCAGAGGGATGGTTCAAAAAGGGCCGGATCGCTGCCTCAGCCTCGGTGGCCTGAAGCTGACCCAAGGCCTCGATAAGGGCTTCCCAGGGCTGCTCCTGCTCGCGGGACTGCAACAGTGCCAGCAAGGGATCCACCGCTCGCTTGTCCCCCAATTGAGCCAAGGCATAGGCAGCCTCTTCCCGCACATGAAAGTCGGTACAAGTGAGCGCCTCGATCAAACCGGGCACGGCCCGCGCATCCCCGATTTGCCCCAGGGCCTTAGCGGCATTGCGGCGCAGAGGATAGCCCCCCAAGGCAGTGCGATCCCGCTCATCCTGCAACGCCAAAAGCAGCGGCTCTACCCCCCTTGGATCCCGAACTGTGCCCAGGTACCAGGCAGCATAGTACCGATCTTGCAAGTCATCCCCCTGCAGCCGGGCTATCGCCTGCTCCCAAGTGAGCTGCTGCGGCAGCACCGCCGTGTTGGATGCCATACGAACCGTTGCAGAGCTGTTCATGACACCTGGGCAACCTTGCCGGTAACTTCAGTCGGCCGTCGGGCCTCCCTCACTCAGCAGCGCCGTTGCCCTGAGCGGGAGAGGCATTGGCTCCCGACAAGGCAGTGACCTGCACGATTTTGCCACCCATCCGCAGAATGCGCTGCATCTCGGCAGACAACCGACTGTAGGGAACGGTGGTGCTCAGGGTGCTGCGGCGAACTTTGGCAGAGGTGGCCAGAGCATCGGGCGGGTTGAGCAGACCGGTGTACTCAACTCGGTAAACCCGGCTGCCGGCTTCTGTCAGGGCTTCAGGGCTGGTGGTGCTTTGACCAAACATCGCTTTCCCCAGGTATCTATGAGACTTCGTTTGGAAGACAGGCAAACTGACCAGCGAACAAGCCGTACCGGCTATTCTCGCGAACCAGCACGCTGCCGTTGGGCAATGCCTACAATCCAAAGGCTAACTACCCCAGACTGGAGAGCAGGCGACCAACCCAACCGGCTTAAGAGAAGCCAAGGCGCCAAACCAACCTGGAAACAGGTGGAATAGACCTCTTTGGAGCCGTCGCCTGCTCTGGAGAGACACACAATTGGAAGACAAAGAAAGAGATCGTCCACTCCCAACAAGCAGGGATCTCTGCCCTGGGATCCCCTAGCTGAGGGCGTTGATGGCGTAATCGAAGTAGATGGCAGCTTCGTTGGCCGCTTGGCCGCTCAGCATGCCCAGAGCGCGGCTCTTCATGTACTGCAGAGCCACGATGTACCAGCTGGGAGAGAGGTTAAAGGAGCGGTTCACTTCCCGCAGCCCGGCTACCAAGTATTCATCGAGGGGGCCGGTGCCACCCGCAACCAGGGAATAGGTGATGAAGCGGAGGTAGTAGCCGATGTCGCGGGCACACTTGGCTTGAAACACATCGCCGTGGCCCATTTCACCCGGCTGAGTCAGGTAAGGGAACCTCTTGAACACTTCCTGCACCGCTTCCCGCACCAGAGTTTGCTGGTTGTTGGTTAGGACACGGGCCGCTTCCAGAGAAGCAGCAGCACGCTGGTAACGACCATTCACGGCCTGCAGCTCGCTGGCATTCAGAAAACGCCCTTGATTGTCAGCGGCAGCAATCGCTTCAGTGATGACAGTTTTCACCTTGCAGCTCCTAAATTCATCGATTGTGTTGTTAATGGACGTTCTGTAGGAAAGGCGGACTGGATTTCCACCTGCCTATCAGAAATGAGGGATCTAACCGATCTAAAAAGGAACGACCAAGCTGGCTTCGACCCAAAGCTCAAACGATGGCGGCAGCCGCCTTATCGAAGTAGCTGGCCACTTCGCTTTGCAGCGCCGAGCAGTCCCCAGGAGTGATGCCCTTCGGATCCATGATCTTGGCCAGCGCTTCCTTCTTCATAGCAGCAATGGCATTGGCCACAGAAGTGGTGGGCACCCCCAGAGCAATGTAGGTTTCCCGCAGGCCGTTCAGGCAGCGATCTTCCAGCACAGAGCTATCCCCGGCCAAGGTGGCATAGGTGATGTAGCGCAGGATGATCTCCATGTCCCGTAGGCAGGCAGCCATGCGGCGGTTGGTGTAGGCATTGCCGCCGGGAGCGATCAGATCTGGCTCTTGAGCAAACAAAGAGCGAGCTGCATTGGTTACGATTTGGGCGGCATTGCTGGTCATGCGGTTGACAGCATCTAGGCGCTTGTTGCCCTCTGCCACCAAAGCCGCCAAACGGTCAAAGTCTTGGTCACTTAAAAAGGCACCGCGTGCATCTGCCTGAGCGATCACCCGGGTAAAAGCATCTTGCATGATGGATCTCCTTCTGGTCTTTCCAAAAAGTGGTGAGCGACTGGCTGAACCTCCCAAAAGCCGAATCCCAAGCTTTTTTGCGGGATCCTCTTTGACCCCCAAAAATCAAGGATTCCGTGGCAGCAGACCCCCCACCGAACCCCTAAATTTTTAGATAGGTCAAGAACCTCTGCGACTTTCAGACAGCCGAGCATCCAGCCTAATTTTATATCGCGGGATGGATGAGTGTTTTGTGAAGATTTGCAAACCTACCAACCCCAAAATGTCTGCCTAGGCTGGGATCCCTGGACTATGGGGCGCAGCAGGGGGGAAATGGGTCTGCGGGCTGGCTCACAAAATGTAAACATTTGTTTTGAGATGGAAGCAGTCTGAGTGGGCACCTTCCTGAACAGAAGTTAACACTCTGGAGTGGTCACCTCTTGCAGGGCCGCTTTGAGGGCTCGACAAAAGTGAGCTATTTGTTGCAGTCCTTCTTCAGGCGTGGGGGCTTTGGCCAGCCGTTGCACAAATGCGCTGCCCACAATCGCCGCATCTGCTCCCCAGAGAGCGATCTGGCGGGCCTGGTCGGGAGTGGAGATGCCGAAGCCCACCCCAATCGGCAGGGGGGTTTGTTGGCGCAGTTGCTGCAGCAAAGCCGGGATCCGCTTTTCCAGGGTGGCCCGTTCGCCGGTAACGCCGGTGGTGCTGACCAAGTAGACAAAGCCACTGGACTGCTGGGCAATGCGGCGCATGCGCTCCGGGGGGCTGGTGGGGGCCACCAGCAGGATGAGGTCGATCCCTTCGGCCTGGGCTGCTTGTCGCAGGGATCCCGCCTCTTCCAGAGGCAAATCGGGGACGACCAAGCCGGCACAGCCGGCCTGCCGCAGTTGATGCAGAAAGTTGGGGATGCCGAGCTGGTGGATGGGGTTGTAGTAGGTGAACAGGATCAGGGGGGCCTGCAGAGAGAGGCGGCGCAAGCCTTGTAGAATGGCGCCCAAAGTGACTCCCCGGCTGAGGGCGCGGGTGGCTGCCGCTTGGATCACCGGCCCATCCGCCAAGGGATCCGAGTAGGGTACCCCCAGCTCGATAAGATCGGCGCCGCTCTGATCCAGAACCTGCAAAGCCTCAAAGGTGGTTTCCAAGTTGGGATCCCCAGCGGTGAGGTAGGGGATGAGGGCTTTTTCACCACGGCTGCGCAGCGCCTGAAAGCAGGCTGTGATCCGAGTGGGCATGGGATCCATTCGATTCTGAGGAGATTGAGAGCATCCCCCACTGTAGCGTCTGCCGGGATCCCTAGGGGAGAGGCACGAAATCGTAGCCGGTACCGGAGCGGTTGCCGGGCTCAACCCGCACCAGCACATGGGGAGCATTGCGGTCGCCGGAGGGCAAGAAGCGCACTTCTCCGGAAGCGCCGTCCTGGAGGAGGAAGTTGGGATCCTGCAAACGGGCCAGCACAGCGTTGCGGCTGGTGGCTCCTTGGCTGAAAGCTTGCAAGAAAACCCGGGTGGCGTCGTAGGCCAGAGCGGTGCGCCAGCTCACCTGCCCTCCCCAGAGCTGGGCTGCCTTCTGGGCAAACTCGCGGTTGCGAGGCACCTGGGGATGCCAGGGTACCGCCACCACCAAGCCCTCTACCGCTGCTCCCCCGTCTTGCAATGTGGTGAGGCTGAAGAGCACATCGCCGCCCAGAAGAGCAAGGGGCTTACCAGCTACAGCGTTCTCGCGGGCTACGGCCAGCGCTTTTTCGGCTACGGAAGCCGTGGGAGCTAAAAAAGCTACCTGGGCTCCTTGGCCGACGGCCCTTTGCAGGCTGGCCTGGGGGTTGAAGTCCGACGCCGATAAGTCGAACTCCGCCAGCACGATGCCCCCTTCGCTGGTCAGGGTGGAGGCAAAGGCATCGCGCAAGCTGGAGCTGTAGGCGCTGTTGGGGTTGTAGAAGATGGCCACCCTTTGCAACCGCAACGTGTTGAGAGCATAACGGGCCAGTTGCGTGCCGGCCACTTGATCGGAGGGCACGGTGCGAAAAATGGCATCCCCCAGCATGCTGATGCGGGTGCTGGTGGAGGTGGAGGAGATCATCGCCAAGCCGGCAGGCTGATAAACCTCGGCTGCAGCCAGGGTGGCATCGCTGGTGTTATGGCCAATCACCCCCAAGATCTCAGGCTGCGCCACCAGGGCTTTGGCCACCGCTGCTGCTCGCTCAGGGTTATCGCCATCGTCGGCAATCACTACCCGCAGCAGCCGTCCTCCGATTCCCCCCTGTTGGAAAAGCTCCTCCTGAGCTTGCGCCACCCCGCGCAGGGTCTCTTTGGCGCGGTTGGGGTTGCTGGAGATGGGCACCACCACCGCCAGGCTCAAGGGACTGCCCTGCTGCTGGGCACGGGCATTGTTCAAGAAAATGCGAGCTTCCGGGTCGTTGCGGTTGCTTTGCAGCCCCATCTCCAACACCGGGATGGCTGCGCTGAGGTTACCTTGGCGCAACAGCTCTGCAGCGGCAACGGCAGCGGGACTGCTATCGGCAAACAAGGTGCGCTCGCCGCTGGTCAGGAGCAGATCTTGTGCTCCACCCCCCAACCCTGGCAGCGATACTGGCGGTAGAGAAATGCCTTCCGGCCAGCGAACATAGCCCGCCTGCCAAGCGCGATGACCGCCCCAGAGTAGCAATAGCCCCAAGGCAATGTAGACAATGGGTGGTGGAGACTTGGCAACCATATATAGAGAGAGAAAACGCTAGCTTTTGGCCAGCAAAGACACTGCTTGTATCCTCAGGAATCCTCAAAAGTCATCTTTCCAAGGATCTCTAAGGATCTCCGACTATGCATCAGCATGAGTGCGGGAGTATGTCACGGATCGGGACGGTAGGAAGGGCTGTTGCGGTATTGGCGCTCTAGCTGCTCCACAATGGAAATGGGAACGGATGAGGTCTCGGAGGGCTCTTCTGGCGAGGTGCCGATCTGCGTCTCGGTCTCCACATTGAACTGCCGAGATGTTGCCCAAACCACTGCTGCAATCAGCAAAAGGACGATAGCGGCACCGTAAAGAAAGGCGACGATGGCCATCGGGTCAATGGTTTAGCTTTCCCCTTCCATGATAAAGGCTGTCGAGAATTACCCACTTCAGGATCCCTTAGAGCAAGCCCTATGGGACTGGCACCGAGGAGAGGCCAAGGGATCCCTGCTCTTGCATGCCTACGGCCTGGAGGGGATCCCGTTGGCGGAAGAGCCCCAGGTGGTCTCCCCAGAGGTGTTCTTCACCCAGGAGCTGCCGGAGGTGGAAGCCTTGGCCTTGGAACTCTGCCGCGGTCGGGTGCTAGACATCGGCGCCGGTACGGGCCGCCACAGCCTGCTGCTGCAGGAAGAAGGATTGGCCGTGGCCGCTTTGGATCGCTCCCCTGTGGCTTTGCAGATTATGGCAGAGCGGGGGGTGCGCTGCCGCATTGCCGCCGATCTTTTCCACTGGGCGGGGCCAGGAGAGCCCTTCGATACGCTGCTGTTGCTGATGAACGGCGTCGGCTTGGCGGGATCCCTGTCGGGCTTGGAGCGTTTTTTGCGCCTGGCTCGCCACTGGGTTCAGCCCACTGGCCAGTTGCTCCTGGATTCCACCGATTTGAGCGATGCCAGCGACCTCGCAGATCTGCGGAATCTGCCGGCAGAAGAGGGAGGGCGTTTAGAAAACTTGGAAGATCCCTCTGGCAAGCTGGCCGCTCCTGCCCACCTCGAAGCAGGTGGCTCAGAAGATTGGCAGGAAGGGAGCGAGGCAAAAGCCAAGGTAGTGAACTTTGTAGCCGAGTACAACGGCCAGCGGGGGGATCCCTTTCCCTGGCTATTTGTAGATCCGGAAACCCTGCTGCAGTGTGCCCACGCCAACGGCTGGCAGGGGCAGATTGTCTATCAAGAGCCGGAGGGGGCTTTTCTGGCACGCCTCACCCCCTTCTGAAGGACTCGCTAGTGGGAAAGGATCTGGGATAAAAACAGGCGGGAGCGCTCTTCTTTCGGATTGCTGAAAAACTCTTGGGGGGTGTTTTCCTCCACGATCTTGCCGCGGTCGAAGAAGATAATCCGATCCGCCACCTCGCGGGCAAAGCCCATCTCGTGGGTTACACACACCATGGTCATCCCCGAGCGGGCCAACTCCCGCATCACGTCCAGCACCTCCTTGATCATCTCTGGATCCAAGGCCGAGGTGGGCTCATCGAAGAGCATCACCGCCGGATTCATGGCCAAGGCGCGGGCAATCGCCACCCGCTGCTGCTGCCCCCCCGAAAGTTGCCCCGGGTATTTTTCTGCTTGCTCGGCGATCCCCACGCGGCTTAGCAGTTCCATAGCCCGCTCTATCGCCTCACTTTTTTTCATCTTTTTCACGTGGATTGGGCCAAGGGTTACATTTTGCAAAACCGTGAGATGGGGAAACAGGTTGAACTGTTGAAAAACCATGCCCACCTCGCGGCGAATGGCATCGATGTTGCGCAGGTCGCTGGTTAGCTCAATGCCATCTACCACAATGCGCCCTCTCTGGTGTTCTTCTAAGCGGTTCAACGTGCGAATAAACGTTGACTTGCCCGAACCTGAAGGCCCACAGACCACCACCACCTCTCCGCGGCGGATGCGGGTGGTAATGCCCTTGAGGACGTGGAAATCGCCGTACCATTTGTGAACATCTTCGCATTGGATAATGTCAGCGCTGGCTGCACTTTGCGGAGAGAGTGAAGACCTTATGTGCGGGGATCCTTGCATGGGTGGGTGACTCCCTAAGTTTCACCAAAGCAGGCATGGGTACCATGGCAGAACTGGCCGAGCCACAACCGTAGCCTCTGCAACATTTCCATACGCCCTGACATGTAAGGCTTTGAGAAAATCGTAGGCGCCTATGGCAAACCATTCTATGGGGTGTGGCAGGAGTGTAACCCAATGGCACGGTATCTCGGTTGAAGTGCCGTGTATGAACGACTGTTGACGACGAAGATCTTGAGGATTGACATGGGGTAATTTTATGAACTGGATAAAGCATTTGAACGGATTGGCTCCCTTGGCCGGGGCACTGGCGTTGTCTATGGGCCTGCAGTCCCTTCCCGCTTGGGCGCAGCTGGGGCCGCTCACCGACCGCATCAAGGCTCGGGGCGAGTTGATCTGTGGGGTAAACAACCAACTGCCCGGATTCGGCAACCTGGATGACCAAGGCAAGTATGTGGGTTTTGATATCGACATCTGCCGGGCGGTAGCTGCCGCTCTCTTTGGCGATCCCGACAAGGTTCGATACGTCTACCTGACGGCGGCCAATCGCCAGTCTGCGATTCAGTCGGGCGAGGTCGATATGATTAGCCGCAACACCACCTGGACCCTCACCCGGGATCGCGAGTGGGCGGTGACCTTCGGCCCCACCACCTACTACGACGGCCAAGGATTTATGGTGCGGAAGTCGCTGGGGGTGGAAAAGCTGGAAGACCTGAACGGGGCCACCATCTGTGTGATTGCCGGCACCACCACCGAGCTGAACTTGGCGGATACCTTCCGCGCCCGTGGCATTGCCTTTACGCCAGTAACCTTCGACGGCGATGATTCCTCTTTCAACGCCTACGAAGAGGGCCGTTGCGATGCCATCACCAGCGACCAAAGCGCCCTCATCTCCCGCCGGGCCAGCTTGGCTTCTCCCGACGACCACGTGATCTTGCCGGAGATCATTTCCAAAGAGCCCTTGGGGCCGCTGGTTCCCCACGGAGATGAGAGTTTCTCCGACATTATGAACTGGACGGTCTACGCCCTCTTCTATGCAGAAGAAAAGGGGATCACCAGCGCCAATGTGGACGAGTTCCTCAAGTCCGAGGATCCCGACATTCGCCGCTTCTTGGGCCAGGAAGGCAACCTGGGAGAGCTGCTGGGCCTGAAGCCGGATTGGGTGGTCAATGTCATCAAGGCGGTGGGCAACTACGGCGAGATCTTCGACCGCCACCTGACCCCCTTGGGCGTGCCGCGGGGCTTGAACCAGCCCTACACCAAAGGCGGGATCCAGTACGCGCCGCCTTTCCGCTGATCGGCTGATTCGGAATCCGGGCCTAGGGATCCCGGTTGGTCAGTACCGGCCAGGGATCCCTTGTTTCCTGTCATACTTTGGATTGTTGCCTGCGCCCCATGACTGCACTGTCTGACCAGCCCCACCTTCGCCCCCCCTGGTGGCGGGATGAGCGTATCCTGAAGCTCTTGCTGCAGGTGGCCTTTGTCGTGGCCGTGCTGCTGGTGTTCGGGATCCTTGCTCAGAACCTCCTCGCCAGCCTGCGCCGCCTGGGCATCAGTTTGGGCTTTCGCTTTCTGGGCAACTCCGCCAACTTTGGGATCACCGAGGGGCTGATCCCCTACGACCCCTCCGAGAGCTACCTGAAGGCTCTGGCGGTGGGAGCGGTGAACACCCTCTGGCTGTCGGCAGTCAGCATTGTGTTGGCGACGGCGATGGGCTTTGTCCTGGGGATGGCTCGCCTCTCCAGCAACTGGCTGGCCCGCCAGCTGGCCACCGTTGTTACCGAGATCTTTCGCAATGTCCCGGTGCTGCTGATCGTGATCTTCTGGTACCAGGGGGTGATCCTCACCCTGCCGGGGGTGCGCAACAGTCTCTCCATCGGCGGGCTTGTCTTTATCAACCAGCGGGGAGTGAAGCTGCCCGGGTTGGATCCCAGCGGCTGGCTGGTTCCCGCGCTGGCCATTGTAATCGCGGCTGGGTGGGGGATCCGCAAGCTGCTCCTAGTCTGCCGACCCGAGCTGGGATCCCGGCAGCGGAACCTGTGGGTGGCTGCGGGGGTGGCGCTGCTGGCGGTGGCCTGCTGGGTGCTCTTCCCAGAGCCGCCGGTGCGGCTGGATGTCCCGGTACTGGAGCGCTTTAACTTCCGGGGCGGGATCCAACTTTCGGCGGAGTTTACCGCCATGATGCTGGGCTTGGTGACCTACACCGGCTGCTACATTGCCGAAGTGGTGCGGGGATCCTTTTTGGCGGTGCCGCGGGGGCAGTGGGAGGCGGCCCGGGCCGTCGGCCTGTCGGAGCTGGAAACCTTTCGCTTGGTGATTGTGCCCCAGGCCCTGCGGATCATGATCCCCTCCTTGAACACTCAGTATCTCACCTTGATTAAAAACTCCAGCTTGGCCATTGCCGTTGGCTTCTCCGATCTGTTCAACATCAGCAGCACCATCATCAACCAGTCGGGACGCTCGGTGGAGATGTTCGCCATCCTCATGGCCACCTATCTGACCTTCAACCTGGTGGTTTCCTACGGCATGAACTGGCTCAATGCCCGCGTCAAATTGGTGGAGCGCTAACCCATGCCCAGCAGTCTCTCCTCTCCCCTTGTAGAAGAAAAGGTACTCCCCCCCAGGGAGAAACAAAGTCCTCTGGCTTGGGTGCGCCGCAACCTGTTCGACTCCTGGCTGAGCACCTTGCTCACCTTGGTCTCTGCCTTGGTGTTGGCCTGGGCAATTTCCCTGTTCTGGAACTGGGCGTTCACCCAAGCCCGCTGGGAGGTGATCCCGGCCAACCTGAAAATCTTTGCCAGCGGCACCTACCCCAGCAGCCAACTGTGGCGGGTGTGGGCGGTGTTGGGAATTGTGCTGGCCACCTTGGGGGTAGCGGGGGGGGCTTGGGGCGGTGTGCTGCTGCACTACCTCATTCTCTTGGGAGCTGCTATGGGCTTGGCCGCGTTCCTGCCTTTGGGAACCCAGTCGCAGGGGTGGCTGGCGGTTTGCTCTGGCGTCACTTTTGCCGCTATTGCCCTCAGTCGCGGACGGGAATCCTGGCGGCTGGCTTCCATCTGGGTTTGGGCCTTGATCTTGCCCCTCTGTCTGGAGCTGCTGCTGGGCAACCTGGGCCCCAATTGGCCGGCAGTGCGAACCGAGCAACTGTCTGGACTGCTGCTGACCTTGATCTTGGCGGCAGCCGCCATGATCATCGGCTTTCCCATCGGGGTGTTGCTGGCGTTGGGCCGAGCCAATCGGGCGTTGCCGGTGATCCGGATCTTCTGCACGCTGGTGATCGAGCTGGTGCGGGGGGTGCCTCTGACCACCATTCTGTTTGCCGCCTGGCTGTTGGTGCCCTTCTTTCTGGGGGGGATCAGCGTCAACCTGATCATCCGGGCGGAGGTGGCCTTCATCTTGTTTACAGCCGTGTACGTGGCCGAGGACGTGCGGGGCGGCCTGCAGTCGATCCCGCTGGGCCAGCTGGAGGCGGCACGGGCGCTGGGCTTGAACCCCTTTCAAGTGACCGCTTTGGTGATTTTGCCCCAGGCACTGCGGGCAGCCGTTCCGGCGCTGGTGAACGAGTTCCTCACTCTCTTCAAAGACACGTCGCTGGTGTTCATTGTCGGCCTCATCGACCTGCTGCAGGCGGGGCGCGTGGTGTTCACCAACCCCAACTGGCTAGGCACCCAGCGGGAAGTGCTGTTTTTTATCGGCCTGATCTACTTTATCTGCTGCTTTGCCATGGCTTACGCCGCCCAGCAGGTGGAAAAGGCGCTGGGCTTGGGCAAGCGCTAAAAACTGCAACCGCTCCCCTTCCCCGTCCCCTCTGCTCAGGCCCCAAGATCCCCTTAACAGGCCAGGGCTACATCCCCCTATAGCGGCTCGACAAGTGCTTTTCCCTGGAGAGGGGGCAGCGCTAAGATAGCGGGGAACGTCTCGTTACACCTTGGCCCATGACCCTTGCCTCTGAGACCGAATCCCCGGAGCAAGCCGCGGCGGCCCCTGAGTCTGGTCGGGTGCGGGATCCGGAGTTTCCCTACGAGGTCGAGATGACCTTGATGGAGCACTTGGAAGAGCTGCGCAGCCGCCTGTTGGCCAGCGTGATCGCGGTGGTGATCTGCATCATCGCTTGCTTTGCCGTGGTGAACCGCATTGTCGCCCTGCTGGAGGTGCCCGCTCGGGGGGTTACCTTTTTGCAACTGGCGCCGGGGGAGTATTTTTTCGTTTCTGTGAAGGTGGCGGCCTACTCGGGGCTATTGCTGGCCACACCCTTTTTGCTCTACCAAATTGCCCGCTTCGTCTTGCCGGGGCTGAGCGTGAAGGAGCGCAAGCTGCTGGGGCCGGTGGTGCTGGGATCCAGCCTTCTCTTTGTGGCCGGCTTGGTCTTTGCCTACTATCTCCTCATTCCGGCGGCGCTTAACTTTTTCATCCGCTACGGCGAAGGGGTAGTGGATCAGGCTTGGTCCATCGACCGCTACTTTGAGTTTGTGCTGCTGCTGCTGTTCAGCACCGGCCTGGCCTTTCAGGTGCCGATTTTGCAGGCGCTGCTGGGAGGATTGGGTCTG
This sequence comes from Synechococcus sp. R55.7, assembly GCF_047461955.1. Lineage (NCBI taxonomy): Bacteria > Bacillati > Cyanobacteriota > Cyanophyceae > Synechococcales > Synechococcaceae > Synechococcus > Synechococcus sp. R55.7. The sequence goes on along the minus strand of NZ_JANSIC010000003.1, from coordinate 3,435 downwards.
GTGACTGCCGAGCAGATGTTCAAGGGCTGGCGCTATGTGGTTCTGGGCGCGGTGGTGGCGGGGGCCATTCTCACCCCTTCGACGGATCCCCTCACCCAGAGCCTTTTGGCCGGGGCTGTGACGTTTCTATATTTGTTTGGCATTCTGCTGGTGAAGCTCCTTGGCAAATGAGCCGAAGCTGCATGCGCTGATCTTGGCGGCTGGGTTTTCCACGCGGATGGGAGAGCCGAAAGCCTTTCTGCCCTGGAAAGACGGGCAAACCCTGCTCTCTTACCAGATTTTTCAGTGGCGACAGGCGGGGTTTCAACCCTGGGTGGTGCTGGGATCCCAGCATTTGGCGGCAGCCCAACCCCACTTGGCAGGGGCAGAGGTGCTGGTCAATCCGGCTCCTGAGCTGGGCAAGACCCACTCCATTCGGGTAGGGGTGGAAGGGATCCCTGCCGATTTTCAGGTGCTGGCCATTTCGGCGGTGGATCAGCCCCGCCCGGCGTGGATCTACCACAGCTTGCTGGAGTACCATCTGCGCCATCGCGCTTGGGTTACTGTGCCGGTGCATCGAGGGCGACGGGGGCACCCTACCCTGATCGACAGGCGCTTGCGGGAAAAGCTGTTGGATCTCCGAGAAGAAACCCTGGGCCTGCGCCGGTTGTTGCAGGATCTGGGCAGGCGGGTACAGGAGGTGGAGCTCTACACTCCTGAGATCTTCCTGGACTGCAATACCCCTGCCGATGTGGAAGCCGCTGCTGCCGGTTGCGACAGCGTTGCCCAGGAGTGAGGGGATCCCCTTCAGCACTTGTCCTGCGACCGGTCGCCTCAGCGGTACCGAGCACTTCGGCGTTGCCCAGCAAGATGTTCTTCCCATTGCTCGTATGAGAAAGGGCCTTTATCCTGCCAGCACCTACGATCCTGCCTGCCCGGTCGGCAGCTACTGGGACAGCACGATAGCAGATCCCGGTTGGCGGCATCCGGCACCTTTGCAAGCGCAGGTGGGCGCGGAGGTGGTCATTGTGGGGGGAGGATTGACGGGGCTATCGACGGCCTTGCACCTGGCCCGCGACCACGGCATCCATGCTTGTCTGCTGGAGGCGGGATCCCTGGGTTGGGGGGCCTCGGGGCGCAATGGCGGCTTTTGCGGGGTGGGGTCGAGCCACCTTACCCACACCCAGATGGTGCGGCGGGTGGGCCTGGCAGAGACAGAGCGCTACTACCGGGATCAATGGCAGGCAGTGGAAACCGTTCAGGAGCTGGCGGCCAGCGAGGGCTTCTCCCTAGAGGCTCAGGGACAGGGCTGCTATGCAGTGGCCCATCGTCCACAGGCATGGTCGGAGTTAGAGGCCGAGTACCAGATCTGTACTCAGGTGGCGGGCTACCCGGCCCAGCTCCTCAACCCCAAAGAGCTGCGGGAACGCGGCTTCAACAGCCAAGAGAACCACGGCGCTTTGCACATCGGGGTGGGGTTTGGCCTCAACCCCCTCAAGCTCACCCAAGGGCTGGCCCAAGCAGCCCACCGGTGGGGGGCAAAACTGTACAGCGGCAGTCCGGTCACGGCCTGGGAAAAGGTGGGATCCCACCACTGCTGCCACACGCCGGGAGGAACGGTGCGCGCTCGGCACTTGGTCATCGCCACCAATGGCTACACCCCAGAGGCCCTGTATCCCCAACTGGCGGGATCCCTGTTGCCGGCACTGTCCAACATCCTGGTCACCCGACCTCTAACGCCTCAGGAGCAGAAAGCGCAAGGGTGGTGGGATCCGACGCCGCTCTACGACATGCGGCGGCTGCTGTTCTATTACCGTCTGCTGCCGGATGGGCGTTTGCTGTTTGGGGGGCGGGGCGGCACCCGCGATACCCCGACGGAGCGACGGCAGTTGCGCACTTGGATGACTCGACAGCTCTATCGTCTTTTCCCTGCTTGGGAAGGGGTGGAGATCGAGTACGCCTGGAATGGACTGGTCTGCCTTTCTCGGCAGTTTCACCCCCATATTGGCCCTTCGCCGGCGGATCCCAGCCTATGGTATGGCCTGGCCTATCACGGCAGCGGTGTAGCCACGGCGGTGTGGGCGGGCAAAATGCTGGCCCAGGAGATCGCCGGGATCCCTTCCCAGATGAGCGCTCTGTTTCGCCAGCCGCCCCGCGCTTTCCCTTTGCCCTGGTTACGGCTGCACTATCTGCGGCTGGGGTATCTCTGGTGGCAGTTGACGGATGGATAGCCTCTCCAAGTGTGCGGGGGATCCCTCTGTTCGGCGGAGAAGTCCTGCCCTAGTCTGGTTGTAGTTCGGGTGGAAACCATCGCTTGTCGTTGCTCCTGAGGTATCCAGTGCTGCTCACGTCTTGCCATCGGCCTGCTCCAGATCCGTCTCCTCTCGAAGCCCAATCGGCAGCCTGTCGCCGCCAACGGCTCTCGCAAGCGGGGCAGCGGCTGGGGTTTGCTCTGCTGCTCAGCCTACCCACCATGTTTTGGCCTTGGCCCGGATTTGCCCAGATTGCCGGATCCCTTCTCAGCCCCTTGGTGGCGGCTTGGATCCGTTCGGAGGTTCAGAGGGTCGATAACCTGCAAGTGCAAATTGTCGGCTCTGACGCCCAGATTTTGAATGGGCAGATCCCTCAAGCCCAGGTGTCGGGAGACAACCTCAGCTATCAAGGCTTTCAGGTCAGCCATCTGCGGCTGCGGGGCCAGGATATTCGCCTCAATGTGGGCGAAGCCATCCAGGGACGGAGCCCACTGCGGCTATTGGCCCCTGTGCCGGTGCAGGTGAGCTTGCGCCTTACCGAGGAAGACCTGAACCGCACCCTCCAGGCTCCCCTCATCCAAGCCCAACTGGCTCAGGCCCAGGTGCAGTTGCCTGTTGGGGGCCAAGTGGTGCCCTTTCTCATCCGCCAGCCTCAGGTCACGCTGGAACAGGGTCGGCTGCGCATCCAGGCTAACCTGACCACTCCGGAAGGGGTGGAAGCGCCGGTGACGGTGCTGACTGGCCTAGAAGCCCAAGGCCCCAACCGGTTGCGGCTGGTCAATCCCCTCTGGGTGAGCGAAGGCCAAGAGATCCCCATCCCCGGCCTGGCCGATTTCCCCATTCAGTTGGATCCCGGCGTGCGCATCGACCGCTTGGAGTTGCAGCCCGGCCAAATCCTCTACGAAGGGATCCTGACCATTTACCCAGAAGTCGCAACCGTGCCGCAGGGATAGTTCGCCTGGGCAGGACGGAGACCTTTCCCGTTCAGCAACGGGTGTGATCGGGATCAATCTCAAAGGGTGTGCCTCTGGGCGAGGATCCCTCTAGCAACCGGAGGGAAAGGGATCTTGCTGGCCGTTTGCGTTGGTGCCCCGTCGGGAACCGCACCGTCCACAAGACGAGAGCGGCATCGACTCCCTTCGGTAGCCGGGCAGGAGTGGTGTATTGAGGTGAGATCATGATCCAGCCATCCAACTGCAAACTC
>NZ_JANSIC010000002.1:31523-34185 GCF_047461955.1 Synechococcus sp. R55.7 | reverse complement strand
GTGACGGGGATCGACAACGGGGATTGAGTTGCCGCATTCCCCAAGGCTACGGATTTGGAGATGGAGGCAAGCTCCGTTTGTAGACATCGGGCCACATACTCAACCGCAGCGTAGGTGGTGGCTTTGCCAAGGCTAAGGCGAATGGATCCCAGCGCCTCGGCTTCTGAGTGGCCCATGGCCAAGAGGATGCGGCTGGGGATCAGTTGGCCGCTGCTACAGGCGGAGCCGGCGCTAATGGCGATCCCCTGGCGGCTTAGGGCCCTGACCAGCACATTCCCCGGGATCCCTGCGGCGCAGTAGCTGAGGTGGTGGGGCAGGCGCTGCTCCAAACGGACGGGGCCGGTCAGCCGCAAACCGGGCACCTCCGCTAGCAACTGGGCCAAATGCCGTTGCAATTGCCGCAGGCGGGCCGTTTCTTGAGATAGCTCTTGGGCCGCCAAAGCTGCCGCCACTCCCAAGCCGACAATGCCCGGGATCCCTTGGGTGCCAGCCCGCAGCCGCCGTTCTTGCCCACCCCCCCGCAGCAGCGGTCGCAGCTCCACCCCTGGGCGCACGTACAGCGCCCCCACCCCCTGGGGCCCGTAGAGTTTATGCCCGGAAAGGGAGAGCAGATCCACCGGCAGTTGCGCCAGATCCAGCGGGATCCGCCCCACCGTCTGCACAGCGTCGGTGTGGAAGAGCACCCCCGCCTGGCGACAGATCTGACCCAGCTCTGCAATGGGCTGCAGGGATCCCACCTCATTTTGGCCGTGGACGATGGAGACCAAAACGGTATTGGGTTGCAGCGCCTGGATCAAAGTCTGGGGATCCACCTGGCCGGCGGCGTTCACCAGCAGACGGGTGACCTGCCAGCCTTGGGACTGCAACTGGCGGGCAGCATTCTCCACCGAGGCGTGCTCGACGCTGGAGATGATGAGATGTTGGGGAGTAGAGTAGCGCTGGGCCACCCCAAACAGGGCCAGGTTGTTGGACTCCGTCCCGCCTGAGGTAAACAGCAGCGCCTCCGGCTCACAGTTAAGCAGCTCGGCCACCTGCTGCCGCGCCCGCTCCATGGCCATGGCGGCCCGTTCTCCCCACCCGTGCAAGCTGGAGGGGTTGCCCCAGCTTTCCTGCATCGCCATCTGCATGGCCTCGATCACCTCAGGCCGAGGCGGAGTGGTGGCGCTGTGGTCAAAGTAGAGGGCAGGATCCAAACGCAACATGCCAGCTCGACCAGCCGGGGCTCCGTGTTCCTATCTTAAGATCCTTGGCCAGTGTTGCCCAACGCTGGCAGCAGCTTCCCCTTGTTGAGGCCAAACCCGCTGGAGGCAAATTGAGCCTGCCTACTTGAAAAGACTAGTACGCTGGCGGTGCATCACCACCGATTCCACCAAGCCAATGGCCAGAAAATTGGTCAGTAGAGCCGAGCGGCCATAACTTAGAAAAGGCAAAGGCAAGCCGGTAATCGGGGCCAGGCCGATGGTCATGCTGATGTTCACCACCGCCTGAAAGAGGATCATCGCCAGCACCCCAATGGCAATCAGGGATCCAAAATTGTCCTTGGCCCCTTGGGCAATCCAGATCAGCCGCGCACACAGGATCCAAAACAGGATCAGCACCGTCAGGGTGCCGATAAAACCCATCTCTTCCCCAATGGCCGAGAAAATAAAATCCGTGTGCTGTTCGGGGATGAAGTCCAGCTGGGTTTGGGTGCCCTGCTGGATACCGCGGCCCCAGAGGCCGCCGGCCCCGATGGCAATGCGGGATTGAATGAGGTGATAGCCGGCTCCCCAGGGCTCTTGCATGGGATCGATAAAAATCTCCAGCCGCCGCCGCTGATAGGGCTTGAGAAGGTGCCAAGCTAGCTGACCCAACTGCCCCGAGAGCAGGTTGATTACCCCAAAAGTTACGGCCCCCGTCCACTGCCAGGGGAGACGCCAAGCAGCCAACCCCGCCATTCCCAGACACCAGAGCAGCCAAACCCAAAGCATCCAGCTCAGCTCTGGGCGAGTGTGTAAGCCATAGAGAATGGCTCCCACCCCCGGCGACAGGAGCAAGAGGATCCAACTGCCCTTGGCTCCGGCCCAGTAGAGCATGACCAGGACAATCACCACAAACACCAGGGCAGTGCCCAGGTTGGGCTGCAGGAAAATCAAGATCCAGGGAGGAGCAATGACGGCAACGGCCACCCAAATCTGGCTGAAGTACTTGATCGGCCAGTGGTGCAGGAGAGCAGCCAGGGTAACAATTACCCCCAGCTTGGCAAACTCAGAAGGCTGCACCTGAAAGCCAGCGATGGAGAGCCAGCGCTCCGCCCCTCCCCCCGCCGTGCCGAAAAAGAGCACTGCAATTAAACCTGCCAAGGTCAGGAAGTAGGTGAACCAGTGCCAGCGCAAAAGCCGCTCATACGGGATCCGGGCTACCATTCCCAAAAACACCAGGCTGATCCCGGCCATGATCAACTGCTGCAGCCAATAGTGGCTGATGGGACGCTCCCAGACTGCGCTGCGGATGGCAAGAATGCCGATGCCTGTCAAGGCCAGCACCGTGGCCAGCAACATGCCATCGAACTCGCGCCAAGGAGCCAAGATCTGCCGCAGAAGCTTTTTCCACCTAGGCTGAGAAGACACCTTTGGGTCAACGTTGCCCAGCAATAGACCCCATCCTCCAAAGCAAGGCCAGC
>NZ_JANSIC010000002.1:27754-31423 GCF_047461955.1 Synechococcus sp. R55.7 | reverse complement strand
ATTCCCAGCTCTGCAGTTGCCCTAGCCAAGCGGAGAGGCGGGATCCCACCTCTTCTCGACGCCCTTCAAGATTGGCTGCCGTCCAAATCAGAAGCAGGCCCAGCAGGATCCCAGTGGCCCAGAGCAGCAGCGCATCAGTTGTTACCAACAGCCATCCCTGCCGCAGGATCCCCAGCCCAAAGGCCAGCGTGCCCACGAAGAGATAGGCTCTTACCCGCAAGGCCAAGCCCAGCAGACCCAAGGCCAAACCCAACCCTACCGGCCAAAAGCCCGTCCACCGTTGCCCGTGAGTTTCCACCAGCACCACCAGCAGCCATGTGCCCAAGGAAACCAGCCGCAGCCAATGCCGCCCCCGCCGTCCGTTGGTTTCCTGTAATCCCGGATCCACCTGGGCCACATAGAGCAGGGATCCCACCAGGGGCAGGGCATAGAACGTCAGGGAAGCCCAATCCTGATGCCAGCCGTAACTCCACAGGATCCAGTTGCTCAAGAACAGGCTGACATAGCCCAGGCGCACTTGGGATCTCCAGATAGCCAGCAGGGCATAGTAGGTTGCCCCCAGCAGCAGATTAAGGGTGTTATTTCCTCCCGCGGTTACCAGAAAAGCGGCCAGGGGCAGCACCAGGGCCGTATTCTGCCAAGGAGCCGCCGGCCAGCCCCACCCTCGCCAGGGCAAGCCATGGTAAACCAGCCCCAGCCCACAGAGCAGGGATCCGGCCCACCGCGCTATGGATAGCTGCGGCAGCCCCAGGAACACACCGCCCAGCAGAACCCCAGCTCCTTGCCATGCACTGAGGTAACCCCAGACCGTTGGCACCCAATTTTGCTCTGTTGGAGATTCTAGAGTTGAGGTTCTCGCCTGTCCGGCGGCATAGGCCACCAGGCCGGATCCCGTCAGCACCCAGAGCCACTTCCCCCAAGGGCTGAGACCGAGATCCCAAAAGGCGAACAGAAGGAGTAGGCTGGCCAAGCCCCAGTTGCCGGCGCCTATCCGCTGCAGCCAGGCCGCTTTCAGCCGCAGGGTCGCCACCAGCCAAGGGGGACAAAAGCCGTAGCCCCAGGCCAAGCTCAGCCCTAACAGAGCGATCAACACCAACCCATTTGCCAGGGATCCCCCAGTTCGCTGGCTGAGGAAGTAAACCCAGCTCTCGTAGGCGGCCACAGACACGCCCCAAGCGCCCAGGAGCCCTTTCCAGTTGGCAGGACGGAGGTCTTCCCGGCCTTGCTCTTGCGCCCGTTGGACCGCCTGTCGACGCCCCAGGCCCAGCAACACGATGGAGAGACCTAAGCTGCCCAAGCCCGTTACCTCACTCCACTGGGCATGGGATCCCAGCCAGCCCAACCCTGCATAGATCAAAGGCCCCGTCCGCCAGAAGCTCAGGGCCCTGACCTGTTGCAGGAGCTGCCCCCCCAAAGACTTTGTCCCACCAGCGCGATCGGGCCGCTCAAAGAGGAGTTTCTCCGGCCCAATCCAAAAGAGGATCCCCAGGCTCAGATTGATGACGGCAAGCAGAGGGGCAACAGGACGGGATCCCTGTACAGCCCACAACACGCCGCTTGCCGCCAGTAGCTCCAAAGCCCAGCCCAGCCCGTACAACAACCCATCCATCTGACCCTTGATCTGGCCAGATGAAAGGGCTTGGGCAATTTCAGGGGCATCCCCTGTCGGAGAGGACTCCGTCCCGCTAGCGCTAGGGGGGAGGGTCGGAGAGGATCCCGTCTCGGCAATGGGAGCAGAGAAGACCGGAGCAACCTCTACCCAAAGTCGGAGACCAATGGCCAGCCAGGTAACCCCAGAGGCCAGCGGTATGGCTGCCGAGAAAGCAGGGGGCGAGGAAGGGGTGAAGAGGGCCGCCGCGGTGGGCAACGTTAGGGAGAGCAAGAGCACCAACCCCAAGGGTATACCCCAGCCATCCAGGGCTGGCCGGTAAGCGGCTTGCAGGCGAGAAGAGAGGTGCCGGATGCCGTAGCGACAGCCGCTCAAGAGCAACAGCAGCGCTGCCAAGACCAGCAGCCATTCCGCTTCCGTAAGTGTCGGCAAGAGCCGGCTGATCCCCACCAGGCCGAACCCTGAGCCGAAGGCCACCGCCAGCAGGGCTTCCCCCTCTGCTCCAGGAGTAGGGGAACTTGGCAAGGGACAAGCCCATAGCCACACCTGGGTAGCTAGCAGCAGCAACCCCAGCCCTAGCCCGAGCAGATCCGGGCCCGGCCTGCCCAAGGTGAGCAACTGCGCCATCACCAGCGAGAGCACGGCCCAAAGACGCAGGGATCCCCGCACTGGGATCCCCTGCCGCCAGGAAAGGGATCCCAACTCCCCTTGCTCTGGGATCTGCAGCCAGCGGGGCATGAACTCCAGGGGGGGCAGGGCCAATACCTGAGCTGCCGTTAAAGCAAGAGGCACCAGCAGCCACAGCCAGCCCATGGATTGTTCACCAGTCGCAGACGAATCAAGGAACCGTTGCAGCAAAAACGCCAAGTAGCTGGATCCCACCAGCACCAGCCCTATGCCATCTGCACTTCGCTGCCACAGCTCCGCAGGCACTCCCCAAAAAAAGCGCTCTGACCCACCCAGAGCTACCCGCCCTGCCCATTGCAATAGGCCCACCAGCAGCAGAACCACTCCCCAAGCGGACAAGCTAGTGCTCCGCACCGCTGGCGCGAACAAGTCGGGCAAAAGCCAGCGGATCCCGGCTAGCAGTGCCCCCACTCCGTAGGCGTGGGTCAGGAGTACCCAAAGAAAGTTGGGAGTTTCTCCTGATCTGGACTTTTGTTGTAGCCACCAGGCCAGGATCCCGGCGCTCAAAAGCAAGTGCCAAAAGCGAATGGCCGGATAGGGAAGGCTCAAGAGCAGCAGGGATCCCCCTAGCCCCAAAACCAAGCGCTCTGTTGGTTCCACCAGCCCAGAAAAGTCTGTCTCGCCGGCTTCTGGAGTGCTCCTCTGCCAGCGGGCCGCCAACCCCAACCACAGCACCTCGTAGGGCAGTAGCACCAACCCCAGCAATCCCCAGGGGGAATCAAGGGGCTGAAACCAGTTGATCACTGTAGCCACAACTGCTTGCCGCCAGCTTGGGGGCCACACCTGCCAAAAAGCCCAGCAAGTTTCCAGGCCCAGCAAGAACAGCAACGTCAAATGCACCCTAAGGACTTCGTCCCGCTGGGGCGACTGGGTGTGTCGGCGCAAGCGCCCGATTAAGACATGGATCCCCAGCAGGCTAATCCCCAGCAACTGCCAGCCGCTGAAAGGGCTCTCCGCCAAGCCAATGGCAGCCAGCAGCCAGCCCACCACCAACAGCACCCAGCTCCCCTCCCACCAGCGGGAGAGCGTCCCCTCCTGAGCGCCTTCTGCTACGACGTCCGGGGATCCCTGGGGCCATTCCGCTGCTAGCCAACCCAACAGGGCCACCGCCAACCCCAACTGCGGCACTTGGACATGCCCAGACAGCAGCCCCCGTAGGATTAACAGGGATCCGGCAGCCCCGATTAGCCAGATCTTGGAGCCCCGTAATTCCCGAGACCGGCGGCTCCAGGTGTAAATCACGGTGCTGAGGATCCCCAGATACAGGATCCCCAGGACAAAAGCAGGGCGAAGCTCCTGCGGCCCCAAGCTCCAGAAAGCGTGCAAGCCAGAGAGGGCCAAAAAGTTCACCAAGGTTCCGTAAAAGGCATTGG
>NZ_JANSIC010000002.1:26590-27654 GCF_047461955.1 Synechococcus sp. R55.7 | reverse complement strand
AAAAGGCATTGGGCTCCACACCGCTGTCGCGAAAGCCGGCACCTGAACCCAGCGAGCGCACCCGACCCTCAGCCGTCAACGGGATCCCCAGCAGCAAGCCCAGCGCCAGGATGCGGATCCCCCAAGGGATCCCCAGCCCATCCAGGGCCCACACGTTCACCGGCACCAGCAGCAGGGCAATAGCCTCCAAGGTTTGACCGGTTAGACGCAGCCCTTCCTGCCGTTGGATCCATCCAGCACCTACCCCAAAAGCCGCCGTATAGGCCAAGAGCACCCCATACTGAGCAGTTGGAGAAAATTGCTCCCAGTGGCTGGCCGCCAGCACCCCCGAGGACACCACCACCAAAAACAGGCCCAGCAGCAACAGCCAAGCCACGCTCAGCTCTGACAGCAAGTTCCGCAGCAAAACAGCCAGCGCCGGGGTAGGGGGGGGCAAGGACTCCGTCCGAGTAGCGCGAGTGGATTGAGGGGCAGCTTGGGGCTCTTCTCCCCCCTCGACCGCAGGTTCCTCAACCCCAGATCCGGCCAGGCGAGCATTTCTTTCTCGCACCATCCCTGGGATCCAAATCAAATCCAGGAGCTGACCGATCCCCAGCAGCCCAAAGGTCAACAGCCAGAGCAAACCCGTCCGCCAGCGGCCCAGATAAAAACGGTGCAGGCCACAGATGCCAAACAAACCCAAAATCCAGAGCACGTAGGCCGAGCCAAGACGAGCCGGGATCTCGTCGCTGGGGGAAACTGCCGCTGACCTTGGTTCCTCCCCCTCTAGCCGATACTGCTCCACCAGCAAGCGAAAGTGCTCTGGGGTCAGTAAGCCCAGCTCCAGCCAAGCTCGCAAACCTCGCAACACCTGCTGCCGGGATCCCCGAACGGTGAGCTGCAAAAGGACGTCGTCCGAGGAGCGCGAACGGTCAGATTGCGGCTCCTCTGTTCCTGAGGGCGGAGCGCGATCCTGGGATCCCATGGCCGGACTCCTTGAGCAAAAAGGCTTGGGGCTACTGCTACTCTAAGCCTTGCTCTAGCCGGTTGCCATGCCGTTCTCAAATCCTTCTCCTGCTGCGGCA
>NZ_JANSIC010000002.1:24988-26490 GCF_047461955.1 Synechococcus sp. R55.7 | reverse complement strand
GGGATCCCTGGAATCTCGCTGCTGTTGGTGACGGGGAGTGTCATCATCTGCCCCAGCCGCGAAACGGTGAGCTCCGCCGCCGGAATGGGTTCCGAGACCTGTCCGCCGCTGAACACCATCACTCGGTCGCTGTACTGCAGGATCTCGTCCAAATCCGCCGAGGCAAAAAGAATAGCCGTACCCGCTTGGGTGCGTTCCAGCAATTGCCCCCAGACCCACAGCGCCGACTCAATGTCCAACCCTCGCGTTGGGTGCTCCATCAGCAAAAGACTCAGGGGTGTGGGCAAGAGAGCCAACTGACTGCGCTGTTGGTTGCCCCCCGAGAGTTGCTCCACCCGGCTGTAGGGGTGACCCCGAATGCTGAAGTGTTCGATGGCCGCTTGGGCCTGCTGACGGGCCAGAGCCCAGTTGATCCAGGGATCCTGCTGCTGGAGGGCAAAATGCTCCTGCAAGGTTAAGCCGGGGATCAGCCCTTCCCGCAGCCGATCCGCCGGAGAAAACCCCACCCCACAGCGCAGATAGTCGCCGTAAGGACGGCCTGTCATCTCCTGCCCCCCCAACAGAATCCGGCCACGCCTGGGCGGCAACAACCCTGCACAGGTGAGCAGGAAAGAGCGTTGCCCACTGCCTTCCAAACCGGCCAACCCAATCACTTCCCCCGGCTGCACCGCCAGATCTGGCAAAGCCAAGGCAAACGGCTCATGCCGCACCACCAGGGAGCGCAACTCCAACAGGGGATCCGCCCTCCTTTGCGGAGAATGGGGCCGAGCCGGGGGTGCCAACTCCCGCCCGAACATCCAATCGATCAACCGCTGTTCCAGCAGGGCAATGTCCTCACCTCTAACAGGCAGCTCCCCCACCACCTCCCCCTGCCGCATCACCGTCACCCGATCGCAAAGGCATTCCACATCGGCCAGCTTGTGGGAGACGAAGATCACCGATTTGCCCTGCTCCGCTAACCTTCTCAGAGCCGCGAACAGAAGATCTTTTTGCGCTGCAGAAATGCCCGTCGTCGGCTCATCCAAAATCAAGGTGTTGATCCCCAGGGAAAGCAACCGCAGCATTTCCAGTTGTTGCCGTTCCCCCACCGTCAAGCTGCCGATGGCTCCATCGGGGTTGAGGTTGAAACCAAACTCTTCACAGGCTTTCTCAAGACGTTTCCGGCTTTCTCGCAGCCCCAAACCCAAGCGCCCCCGCTGCCCGGCAATAAAGTTTTCCAGCACCGTCAGAGAAGGAAAATCCAAGGGATCCTGGTGCAACATGCCAATGCCCAGGCGAATGGCTGCTGCAGGGCTGTCGATGCGAACCGGTTGCCCATCGATCCAAATCTCCCCCTGATCGCAGCGCAGAAAGCCGCTCAGGATTTTGACCAAGGTACTTTTGCCGGCCCCGTTTTCCCCAAGCAGGCCGTGGATCGTGCCCGCCTCCACCCGTAAGGACACATCGCGGTTCGCCTGTACCGCCCCAAAACGCTTGTGGATGTGCAGCAGCTCGACCTTCAT
>NZ_JANSIC010000002.1:17277-24888 GCF_047461955.1 Synechococcus sp. R55.7 | reverse complement strand
GAGGTGGCGCGTTACTTGGGCATGGATCTGGGCCCGATGTTGCGCAAGCGCTTTGCCGATGGCGAGCTGTACATCCAAATCCAAGAGTCGATCCGGGGTGCTGATGTCTACTTGGTGCAGCCCACTTGCCGCCCCGTCAACGACCACCTGATGGAACTGCTGGTGATCATCGATGCCTGTCGCCGCGCCTCTGCCCGGCAGATCACCGCTGTCTTGCCCTACTACGGCTACGCTCGCGCCGACCGCAAAACGGCAGGCCGAGAAGCAATCACCGCCAAGCTGGTGGCCAACATGATTACCCAGGCGGGAGCTCACCGCGTGCTGGCTATGGATCTGCACTCGGCCCAGATTCAAGGCTACTTCGACATTCCCCTCGACCACGTCTACGCCCAGCCGGTATTACAGGCTTACCTCAAGGAAAAGGGCTTGCTCGACGAAGACATTGTGGTCGTCTCTCCCGATGTGGGGGGTGTGGCCCGTGCCCGTGCCTTTGCCAAAAAGCTCAAGGAAGCCCCTCTGGCAATCATCGACAAGCGCCGTCAAGCCCACAACGATGTGGAAGTCATGAATCTCATTGGGGATGTGCGGGGGAAAACTGCCATCCTTGTGGATGACATGATCGATACCGCAGGCACCATCTCGGAAGGGGCAAAATTGCTGCGCAAGCTGGGAGCCAAAGCGGTTTATGCCTGCGCCATTCATCCTGTTTTTTCTGAGCCGGCCATTCAACGCCTGCGGGGTGGTCTATTTGAAGAGGTGATCGTCACCAACACCATCCCTATCCCTCCAGAGCAGCACTTTCCCGAGTTAACCGTTCTCTCGGTAGCCAATGTGCTGGGGGAAGCGATCTGGCGCATCCATGAAGATAGCTCCGTCAGCAGCATGTTTCACTAAAGTAAGTTTCAAAGTAAGTTTCTCCAGAGTATCGCTAGAGTAGAGTGGGTGCAGAATGGGCGCGCCTGCTCCTTTTCCCTGTGGAGATCAGCCCAACCAGGCACCCCCGATCTGTCGTGATGGACTGGGTTGAGCCAGCTCCTTGGCCAGGTTTTCCCATGTCACCTCCCATTTCTCGCTCGCCAAGATCCGTTGTGCACGGTTTTGCTTTCCCGCGGACTGCTCCCAGGGAAGGGCAGTCCCTTCAAACCGAACTGGGTACAGCGCTGTACCCGCTGTTGCAATTACTGGGTCAACTGTTGAAAGTACCTTTGGTCTATCTAGAACTGGCCCAGCCGGGATCCGATCCCCACTCGCCTTCAAAAGGGATCCTCTACCGGGATCCGCAAGGGATCCCAGCCGGCGAACCCTTCAACCTCAATGCCAGTCCTGGGGCTGAGCAATGGCCTTTTCATGAATCCTTCCTCTTGCAGACTGAGCAGGGGATCCGGTTGGCCGATCTGCACCTGCTCGACTGCCATCCTCGCCAACTGAGTTCCTTTGAACGGGAACAGATTGACCTCGTTGCCCTCAGCCTGAAGCACATTCTTCTCCAAGCCCAGGAGCATCGGCAAACCCTCGAGCAGCTCCAATCCCAACTGCAGGACAGCCGCAGCACTGCTGCCCGCTACCAGCAGATCTTCGAGAACGCCGTCGAAGGCATTTTTCAAACCACCCTAGAGGGCAAATATCTGGTTGCCAACCCGGCCTTGGCCCATATTTTCGGCTACGAATCCCCTGAGGATTTGATGCACAACGTCTCCGATATTGGCACCCAAATCTATAGCGATCCGGAGCAACGAGCCGAATTCATCCAGCGCATGCTGAGAGAAGGTCAAGTTGTGAATTTTGAACACCAAGTCTGCTGCAAAGATGGCAGGCTAATTTGGATTTCTTTAAATGCCCGTACCATCTACAACGACCAAGGGGATCCCCTCTATTTTGAAGGATTTGTTACCGACATCACAGCATCCCGTCAACTGAAAGAACGACAACAACAATTGGAAGAGGCCCGCCGAGAGAGCGAGCATCGTTTTCTGCAACTGGCAGAGAATACGCAGCAACTGTTTTGGATCACAACACTCTACAGCAAAGAGCTGATCTACGTCAGCCCAGCCTGCGAAGCCCTTTGGGGCCTTTCCGCCGAAGAGGCCTACGCCAACCCCCAAGCCTGGATCCGCCAGATCCACCCCGACGACCGCTGGTTGTTCCCCACCATCCTCAAAGCCCAATCGGAGGGCAAATCCACCGATGTCGTCTTCCGCATTTATCGCACCGATGGCCGCCTGATTTGGTTGCGGGAACGCACTTTTCCCATCGCCGACAAAGAGGGCAAAATCTATCGGGTGGCAGGGATCGTCGAAGACATCACTGAGTCCAAGCAACTGGAAGCCGAACGGCGTCGTATAGAGCAAGCCTGGCAACAAAGCGCCAACCATTTTCGGCAGATTTTTGAGCTGGCCCCCAATGGAATTGCCCTTGTGGACTTGCAGGGGCGATTTATCCAGGTCAACGATGCCTTTGCCCAGATTGTCGGCTACACCCCCGAAGAATTGAAACATCGGCAACAACTGGACATTCTCCACCCCGAAGATGTCAACCCACTGCTGGGGGCCAATGAGGCTTTGTTGGCGGGGAAGGTCTCCGTCAGCCAGCGCCAGATTCGCTACACCCATCGTTCCGGTCAGGTTGTTCATGTGCTGTTTCAGGCCACCCTGCTCACCGACGAGGAAGGACAGCCCACCCAGTTTCTCAACCAGGTGATCGACATCAGCGCCCGCGTGGAGGCAGAAATTGCCCTCAAAGAAAGTGAAGAACGCTTCCGCCAATCCTTTGAATGGGCCCCCATTGCCAAGGCCATGACCCACGTGGATGGCACCTATTTGCAAATCAACGCCGCTTTTACCGAAACCCTGGGCTACACCCTGGAGGATCTCAAAGGGAAAACCGTCCTCGACATCACCCATCCCGACGACATCGCCACCACTCTGGAAAACAGCAACCGCCTGCTGGCCGGCCAGGTGCATCAGTGCGAACAGGAACAACGCTACATCCACAAGAACGGCCAAATAGTCTATGCCATTCTTCGCATCACCCTGGTGCGCACGGCCCAAGGGGATCCCAGCTACTTTCTAAGCCAGATTTTGGACATTACCGAGCGCAAGCAAGCCGAGGCAGCCCTTCGCCAAAGTGAGCTGAGTTTACGGGGCATCTTCCAGCAGTCAGCCCTGGGCATTTCCATCGTCGATCATCGGGGCCATTACCTAAAAGTGAACCCCGCTCTGGAAGAGATCTTGGGCTATAGCGCTGCCGAACTGACCCACATGAGCTTCTGCGACCTCACCCATCCCGAGGACATTCAGGAAGATTGGCGCCTTTTCCAGGAGGTTTTGAACGGCCAACGGGATCGCTACCACCTGGAAAAACGCTACATCCACCGCAGCGGAAAGGTGGTTTGGTGCCGCCTGGCAGTCTCTGCAGTCCGGGATCCCGAGGGCAAAAACCTCTTCATCATCGGCATTTGCGAAGACATTACCGAAGAAAAACGGGCAAAGCTGCAGATCCAAGCTGCCCTTCAGGAAAAAGAAGTCCTGCTGCGGGAGATTCACCACCGCGTCAAAAACAACCTGCAAATCATCTCCAGCCTGCTGCGGCTCCAAGCTGACCAAATCAAAAGCCGCAAGTACGCCCGCGTTTTTAAGGATGCCGGCAGCCGTATTCAAGCCATGTCTTTGATCCACGAAGGTTTGTACCAATCCAACAATCTGGCCGCTGTGGATCTCAAGCAGTACCTACACAATTTGATCTCCAACCTCTTTCACTCTTACGGGGTAAACCCCGAGAGCATTCGCGCCAACATCCGCGCCGAAGGGATCCGCCTCAACCTGGACGATGCGGTCTTGTGTGGCCTGATCATCAACGAGTTGGTGACCAACAGCCTCAAGTATGCCTTCCCGAAGGGCCGCAGCGGGGAGATAGAGATTCATTTCAGCCAAACCCGCAAATATACTCAGTTGCGAGTCTCCGACAATGGCGTTGGCTTGCCCCCGAACTTTGACTTCAAGGAAACTCAATCTCTGGGTTTACAACTGGTTGCAACCCTCACCGATCAGCTACAGGGCAAGATACAATTGAGGAGCAAACCGGGTACCACCTTCATCATTACCTTTCCGAGGAGCGAGCCTTGAAGAGAGTTCCACCCCTTGTCAAAGGCAGTATTCTGGTCGTCGAGGACGAGAAGATCATCGCCAAGGACATTGCCAACGTTCTGAAAAAATTTGGCTACGCTGTGCCCGCCATTGCTTCTTCCGGGGAAGAAGCGATCCGAAGGCTGGAAGAGATGCCGGTGGACTTGGTCTTGATGGATATCGTCCTAAAAGGCGATATCGATGGTATAGAAGCCGCCAAGCGGATTACCGAGCGCTTCAACATTCCGGTGGTGCATCTGACGGCCTACGCCGACGAAGACACGCTCTCCCGCGTCAAGGAGACCCGGCCCTTCGGCTACATCATCAAGCCTTTCAAAGAGCGGGAACTCTACACCACCATTGAAATTGCCCTGCACAACCACCGCCAGAGCCTTGAGAACCGCAAGCTGGAAGAAAAAAGAATCGAAGAGCTGCGGCAAAAACTGCAGCAGCTGCAGCAGTTCTCGGAGGTGAAGGGCACTCTGTTCAAGAAATTCTTGCAGGATCTGAGCGAGCCCCTCTCGAACCTCAGCTTTGCCTTGGGTCTGCTCAAGGATGCCGAGTCGGAGCAGAAGCGGGAGCACTATCTGCAGGTGCTGGAGGATGAGTTTCGCCGTGAGCTGGAGCTGATCCACCAAACCTCTAACCTGGAAAATCTTTTAAACCTGGAAAATGTTGGCCTGTTGAGCCAGTTCAGCCTGCTGCGTCCCCAGGAGCCCAGCCCTGGTCACCGGTTGGAGCAGGAAGCGCCCACCCCTGCAACCACGCCCTCCCAGGAGTCGGCAGGCTCTGCCCCCGCACCCAGCCCCACTGCCGCCACAGCGCCACGGGCACCGCTGCGCCCCCTTAACCAGACTCAGTTGGCGGAACGGTTGGGGGTGGTGGTTTCCGCCATTACCTACTGGAAATTCAAAACCGGGTTTCCAGAGTGGAGCCGCAGCCGGGATCCCGAGGGCATTTCTTGGCGCTATTCCCCCGATTCCAAGCGCTTTTCACCCGTGCCCTAGCTAGCGTTGCACCACTTCCACCCGCACAGGTGCCAGCCCCGAGCGCACCATCCCCAACACCTCTGCCGCCCGCAGGGAAAGGTCGATGATCCGACCGGGGATAAAAGGGCCGCGATCGTTGATGCGCACGACAGCCTGGCGGCCATTTTTCAGGTTGGTCACCCGTACCTCGGTGCCAAAGGGCAGGGTGGGGTGGGCAGCCGTCATCTCATGGCGGGTTGGGTGCAGGTCATACCAAGAAGCAATGCCCTCTTGCACAGGCCCAACCACGCGGACAGGGGCGGGTTCCTGTTGAGGGGCTGTTTTCGGCTTGGAACCTGCAACAGCGGCTTTGGCGGTCAGAGCAGCCGGTTGAGGCAGGGCCGGAGCTGAAATGGGCGGGGCATCGAGCAGCAGACGGCGCAGACGATTGGCAGCCAAAACAGCCACATCCACCGGGCGCTGGTTGTCGATCAACAGCACTCCATCGTCGATGCGCAGCAATTCCTCGCTGTTGACCTGAATGGTATAGAGAGGAACACCCAAGCCTTGTTCGGCCAATTCCAAACCTGCCCAACCTAAGGTGATGGTGGTGTCTTTCAGGGATCCCTGGGCCATTTGGTTGAGCTGGGCCACAAGGGTGCTGGCCCGCATCAGCGGTGGTTCTAGCCCAGGGTGCTCGACAAAACTGACAATGGGCAGATCCCGCACATAGACAGTAACCACCTGTTGCCCGTCCATCTGATAGTCGTAGAGGGTGGAGATGGGCTGGTTGGTGTGCTGCTGTTGTTCGCCGATCTTGAGAATGGGTTCTTCTGCTCGACGGGGCAGGATCGCCTGGCGAGTTCGGTTCAAAGAATGATCCAAGTTCAGGGTACCCAGTTTGGCAGGGGCAAGACCTTTGTGGTCGGAGATAGGGGTTTGGGGGGTTCTCGGCAGCGTTCTGACTGGGGCTGCGGCAGCAGTGGCGGGTTGGGAAGGGGGAACGAGGTCGGTGGCCGGGGAGGGCAATTGGGAGTCAGATGACAGCTCCGCTGCTCGGGTGCTCAGGGATCCGGTTCGCGTCGAGGCTTGTGCTCGCGAAGTCAAGCCGCCCAACATGCCTACCGGCAAGCCCAAAGCCGTGACACAGAGACAACTGACCAAGCCCATTTTGCGGGCGGGCTCCAGTCCCTGTCCAAGCTGTTTCCAATTTCGCATGAGGCCGCGCTCCTCTCCAATCTCGTACAACTTCCAGTGCGACGGTTAAAACAGAAGTTAATGTACCATAGGTTTCTGAGTTGACCCGTTTGTACGGTCGGACACAGGAGCTCAAGTCTTGATAGCATAAGGGGTTTTGGCATTTTGGACTACCGCTCAGCAGGGGTTGACATCGATCTGGGCCAGGCCTTTGTCAGGGGGATCCGCGAGCGCGTTGAACGGATTCAAGTTCCGTCTTCAGGTTCTTCAGGAACCTTGGGCGGCATCGGCGGCTTTGCCGGTCTGTTTGAGCTGCCGACGGGGTATCAAGCGCCGGTGTTGGTGGCGGGCACCGATGGGGTGGGGACAAAGCTGGACATTGCCCAGCAGTGGGGTCAGCACCGGGGGGTGGGCGTCGATCTGGTGGCGATGTGTGCCAACGATGTGCTGACGGTGGGGGCCCGGCCGCTGTTTTTCTTGGACTATGTGGCCACCGGCAAGCTGGAGCCGGAAGCCCTGTGGCAGGTGATCGATGGCATCTTGGCGGGCTGCCAGGAAGCGGGCTGCCAACTGCTGGGGGGGGAAACGGCGGAGATGCCGGGGTTTTATCCCCCTGGGAAGTACGACCTGGCCGGGTTTTGTGTGGGAATTGTGGAGAAGGCGGCCATTCTGGATGGGTCGCGGGTACAGCTTGGGGATCGGTTGTTGGCTTTGCCCAGCAGCGGCCTGCACAGCAACGGCTACAGCTTGGTGCGGCGGATTGTGGCCGACCGGGGCTGGCGCTGGGATCACCGGCCACCCGGCTGGGATCGGCCTTTGGCGGAAGTATTCCTCACCCCCACCCGCATCTACGTGCAGGCGGTGCAGCGGCTGCAGGCAGCAGGGATCGCCATCCACGGCATGGCCCACATCACCGGCGGCGGGATCCCGGAAAACTTGCCCCGCTGTTTGGCCCCCAACCAGGCGGCGCGGCTGCAGCCCCATAGCTGGCCCATCCCACAGGAGTTTCTCTGGCTCCAAGAACAGGGCCAGGTGGAGACCTTGGAGATGTTCCGCACCTTCAACCTGGGGGTGGGCTATGTGCTGGTGATCCCCCCTGAGGCGGAAAATCAGGTGAGATCCCTGCTCCCCGAAGCCTTCCCCATTGGGGAGGTGGTGGCGGCCTGTCCAGGGGAGAGCCGGGTTCTGGGACTGGAACAGTGGGGATCCCTCACAAGCCCTGCCGACTAGCCAACCGATGGATCCCCACCAAAAGGGGGAAAGGGATCCCAGTTCCCTCGACTCATCCTCGCCGTCGCTATGCTAAGTTGGCATGTGGCCTCAGC
>NZ_JANSIC010000002.1:15062-17177 GCF_047461955.1 Synechococcus sp. R55.7 | reverse complement strand
CGCGATGTTTCCTTCCAGGTGAACGCCGGCGAGATCATGGGTTTTTTGGGGCCGAACGGAGCCGGCAAGACCACATCCATGCGCATTTTGGCGGGGTATCTGCCTGCCAGCGAGGGGACGGCGCGGGTGGCCGGGTTTGATGTTCACGAAAACTCGATGGCGGTGCGGCAGCGCATTGGCTATCTGCCGGAAAACCCACCCCTCTACCCCGACATGACGGTGGAGGCGTACCTGCACTTTGTGGCCCAGATCAAGCGGGTCAGCGCTGGCGATCGGCCCAGGCGGGTGGACGAGGCGATCCGGCGGTGCAGCCTGGAAGAAAAGCGCCACACCCTCATCCGCAAGCTCTCCAAGGGGTTTAAGCAGCGGGTGGGCATCGCCCAAGCTCTGGTTCACGACCCGCCGGTGATCATCCTGGATGAGCCCACCATTGGGCTGGATCCCAAGCAGATTATCGAGGTGCGCAAGCTCATCAAGAGCCTGGCGGGGGAGCACACCATCATCCTCTCCACCCACATCCTGCCCGAGGTGAGCATGACCTGCGACCGAGTGGTGATCATCAACCGCGGCCAGGTGGCGGCCATTGGCACGCCTGCCGAGCTGACAGCCCAGCTCCAGGATCGGCAGCAGGCAAAGCTGGTGGTGGGGGCAACCGAGGCAATGGCCATCCGGACGGCCCTGCAGCCTTTGCCCCAAGTGGAGGTGGTGAGCCTACAGCCCTTGGCGGCGGATCCCTCCCGCTGGCAGGTGCAGCTCAAGAGCAACGCTGCCGCGGACGGCTGGATCCCGGAGGTGGCCAGGGTGCTGGTGCAGGCAGGGATCGACCTCTACGAGATAGGCCGCCCGCAGGCTTCTTTGGAAGAGATTTTCCTGCAGCTCACTACGCAAGAGGGATCTGAGGGCGCATTGGAGGAAGCGGCATGAACGGAGTGGTTGCCATTTTTCGCAAAGAGCTGCGCGGCTACTTCACCTCCCCCATTGCCTATGTGGTGGCCGCGGTGTTTTGGGGACTGGCGGGGTTTTTCTTCTTTAATATTCTGGTGCGGGTGATCAGCTTTTCTCAGCAGGTGGATCTTTTCGCCCAGTTCGGCCAGGAGAACAATTTCGACGCGGCCACCATCCTGTCGCAGCAGTTTCTCAACCTCTTGGGCACCCTCTCCTTATTTCTATTGCCCATCTTCACCATGAGCTCCTATGCCGAGGAGCGGCGGCGAGGCACGATGGAGCTGCTGGCTACTTCTCCCATCACCAACTTGGAGGTGGCCCTGGGCAAATGGTTGGCGGTCTGGGTGTTTTTCATCACGCTGCTGCTGCCGCCGCTGGTCTACCATGTGCTGGTGCTGAGCAGCGCCAACCCGGCAGTGGACTACCGCCTGACCCTGATGGGTTATGTGGGCCTAACCCTGCTGGCGGGTAGCGTTATGGCCTTGGGGTTGTTTATCTCTTCTCTGACAGACAGCACCCTCATCGCAGCAGTGGCCACCTTTGGCTTGATTTTGTTGCTCTGGGTGATCGACGCGGCAGCCGGCCAGGAGGAAAACTGGATTGCTGCAACGCTGCGGCATGTGTCTTTGCTGCAGCAATATAGCAACTGGGTGCAAGGGATCCTCAGCAGCAGCAGCCTCATTCTTTTCTTGAGCATCATCGTCCTGGGGCTGTTTGCCACGGTGCAATCGGTGGAAAGCCTGCGCTGGCAACAGAGCTAGGGTCAGATGGGAGGAGTGTGGTGTTCGCGGCAGCGGTGCGGAGCATTATGAAGGACTGGCGCGCGTTAAAGGACTGGACAGGGATCCTGGGCATTGGCGTCATCGCCATTGGCCTGGTGGTGGGATCCGCCTTTACCGGTTGGACGGCTGTGCCCCTGAGCATGCTGGCAACAGGTTTGGCCCTGCTGGTGGCTTGGGGCATCACCCACCGGCAGGAGGTGGGGGTCTTCCTCGGTTTGCGTTCCACCCAGACCAACGCCAACATCCTGGTGGCGGCGGCGGCGATGGCCGTCATTCTGGTGCTGGTGAATGTGGTGGCGGTGCGCTACGACCTGCGGCTGGATCTCACCGAGGAGGGTCTGTTTACCCTCTCGCCCCAAACCCGGCAATTGGTGCAGGGATTGGCGCA
>NZ_JANSIC010000002.1:13514-14962 GCF_047461955.1 Synechococcus sp. R55.7 | reverse complement strand
ATGTCCTGGTGCTGGCGGGGCCACAGCGGGCTTTGTTCCCCGGCGAGGTGGAGAAACTGCAGGATTATCTGGCGAAAGGCGGACGGCTGCTGTTGCTGATCGGGCCGCGGGTGGATGCCGGCCTGGATCCCTTGCTGGAAGAGTGGGGCGTGGTCTTGGGGGATGACATCCTCATTGAGGTGAGCAGCGTCAGCCAACTGTTGGGGACAGGGCCGGCGGTTGCCCTGGTTACTACCTACGGGGATCACCCCATCACCGCCCCCTTGGCGGCCCAGCGGCTGATGACCCTGTTCCCCCTGGCCCGCTCTGTGGAAACCGAAGCCCGCGAAGGGATCCAAGCCACGCCCTTGCTGCGCACCGGCCCGCAAAGTTGGGGGGAGACCAGTCCTGACCTGGAACGTGGCCCCCTGCAGTTCGATCCGGAGCAGGACAAGCCTGGCCCCCTTACCCTGGGCGTTGCTTTAACCCGCCGTTTGGACGCCGACCAGGCCGACACAGGATCCCCGCAGGAGGCCCGCCTGGTGGTGATCGGCAATGTCAACTTTGCCCTCAACGGCAACTTGCGGCAGCAGGGCAACCGGGATCTCTTCTTGAACACCCTCAACTGGCTGACTGAGCAAACGGAGCAGATCTCCATCCGCCCCAAATCCATCACGGATCGCCGTCTCACCCTGACCGGTCAAAACTTCCGCTGGCTGGTGCTGGGATCGACGGTCCTTTTGCCCTTGGCGGCCCTGGGTTCCGGAGCTGCCCTGTGGTGGCAAAGACGGTAGAGCTGGAGGAAAGCAGGCATGTTCAAGCGAACCACCTGGATTCTCCTGGGTTTGGCGGTGGCCTGTTTGCTGGGCTACTTCCTCTTGGACAACATCCAGCAACTGCGTCAGGAGCAACAGGCGGAGCGAGCGCGGCTGTTCCACTTTGCCACCGACACCATCGCCCGCATTGAAATCCGCCAACAGAAAGAGGGGGAACCCGTTCGCGGCAGCGGTGCGGAGTACTTGGAAATCCTTTTGGAGCGCAATCCAGAAGAAGAGGGATCCCACTGGCGGATCGTCGGTCCCATCCAGTCGGCGGCGCTGGACTTCCCCATTGAGCAGTTGCTCAACACCTTCTCCCGCCTCACTCCCCAAATCACCCTAGAGGGGGCCACCGACCTAGCCGCTTTTGGCCTGGATCAGCCGCGACACCAAATTGCCCTTTTCCCCAAAGAAGGGGATCCCTACCGCCTAGCCATCGGCAACGACAACTTCGACGGCTCTGGCTTCTACGCCCAGCCCGAAGGGGGACAGGTGGTGCTTCTAAGCAGTGCCCAGAAGGGATCCCTGTTGCCCTCTCTCTTGGCTTTGCGGGACAAGACTTTGCTTCAGTTTGATACAGCCGAGGTGAAAGCCCTGCAAGTGCAGTTGGCAGAGGCGGAGCCGGAAGTTGTTCGCCTGCAGCGGCAAGAC
>NZ_JANSIC010000002.1:11369-13414 GCF_047461955.1 Synechococcus sp. R55.7 | reverse complement strand
TGGAGCAGCCTTCCGCCCGGCTGACGGTAGAGCTGGAGGAGGGCAAAACCCTGAAGGTCGCTTTGGGATCGGAGAAAGATGGCCAGGTGTACGTCATCACCTCTGAGCACCCGGCAGTAGCCACCTTGCTCACCTCCACCGCCGATATTCTCCGCTCCGACTTGGAAGAGCTGCGGGATCACCGCATTGCCCGCCTCAACGCCAACCAAGTGGGCCAAGTCACCTTAGAATCCCAAGGGGAAAAGGTCACCCTCACCCCTCGGCCTTCAGAGAAGGGATCCTTGGAGCTGCGCTGGGAAAACCCGGAGCGACCGGGCCAGCCTGTGGATCTCGGCTCTCTGTTCTCCAGCCTGAATGCTGCCCGCGCCAAAGAGTTTGTGGAACAGGCCGACGCGGAAGCCCAAAGGGTGTTGTCTGAGCCCGACCTACGGCTGACCTTTGAGCCCAAACCCGACGCCGAGCAGGATCCCTTGGCCCTGAGCTTGGCCTCCTCTGGCTTGCGGGCCTATGTGCAAAGCAGCCGCCAGCCGGACATTGCCGTGATCGAGCTGAGCACCTTCAACAGCCTGGAAACCGAAGTGAATCGCCTCTTGGAAGGCCAGCCGGAGAGCAAGGACTCCGCCCCACTCACGCAACCGCCTTCCACCCCCTCGCCCCCGAGTTCCTAGAGCCTTAGCCAGCAGAGGTAGCTGTCTTCTCCTCCGCGGTTTGGGTTGCTTTTTTCAGGGCTTCCCCTTGTATCGTCAACACCGAGCAGGGGGCGCGGTGCAGCACGTAGTTGCTGACGCTGCCCAGAAACAGCTCGCTCAGGCCGGAGTGGCCGCGGCGGCCCACCACCACCAAGTCCGCATCCCAAGAGCGGGCCAGATCGCAGATGACCCGACCGGGGTTGCCGTAGTTGAGGGTGTACTCAGCGCGGATCCCGTGCTCAGCCGCTTTCTCCACCAGCGAGCGCAGGTAGTCCATCTGGTTTTGCTCGAAGATGGCACATTGCTCCCGGTAGGACTGCCACAGCTCGGCGCTGATGGTGGAGCTGTAATCTACCCCCAGGATCATCGGCGGCTCTGGGGCGCCCGGCTCTTCCTGAGACAGAACATGGAGAATCATCATCTGGGCCTGCATGGCCTTGGCCACTTGGACGGCCTTTTGAAATACTCCCTGGCTCAGCTCCGACCGATCCACTGCCACCAAAATCCTGCTGAACATATTGGCTTCCTCCAGATGGCTAACAGCGGGGCACAAGGCAGAAGCAGCGTGACTTCGGGGTTGACCTCTGACCCCTTTTCCCTCGACTCCAAGCTCCCCTCTGCTCTGCCCCACCTATCTGTGTTGTAGAAGATTTGGGCGAGAAAACCCCAGATATCTTGAACGAACTAGGCAGATTGGCAACGAAAGTTCAGAGATCTTGACACCGGTCAGAAGGCATCGCCCTGGGCTGCCCACTCCAACACCGCCTGCAGCGCCTCGGCCTGCTCTTGCCAGACTTGATCGAGGGGAGTGCCCCGCAGGATTTCCAGCGTTAGGGTTGGGATCCGCCGTTCCTGCCCTGCCCAAGTGCCCAGAGAACCAGGGGTAGGGTAGCCAATGTCGGCGGCGACGGGCAAGCCGTTGCGAGCAGCCATCACCTGGGCCAGCTCAAGGGCAGGGCCGTTGTAGTTCACACAGGGGTGTGCCTGACAGGAGTGGGCAGAAAGGATAAACTGGGGCTGAATCCGGGCCAAACTCGTCAACAACACTTGCGTTTCGGGCTCGGAGCCTGGGGCTGCTCCGGGCGGATAGCGAGCTTCCAAAGAGGCCGGGATCCAATCTTGGGTGGGCAGATTGCGGTTGAGATCCACACCGTTGGCATTGAGACGTTGCCCCAGGGCACAGCCATCCGGGTTCAAGCGAGGGATTGCCCATAAGGTCGCTTTCCCGGCCAGGGATCCCCATCTCCCCGAGGCCACATAGCGCTCGATCAGAGTGTATCCTTCCACCTCATCCCCGTGTACTCCGCCGATCAGCAGCAAGGAGCGGATCCCTTGGGTGAGCTGCCAAAGGTGAAT
>NZ_JANSIC010000002.1:6373-11269 GCF_047461955.1 Synechococcus sp. R55.7 | reverse complement strand
GCCGGTTCACCCATCCCCGTCAGAGAGAGGACGCGAGCGGATCCCAGCTGATGGACACGGCGCGCGGTGATCTCGGCCAGCTTTTCCTTGCGCCCATCTCGCTCCACCACATTCATGTGCAGTTGGCCTTCCACTGTGATTTGGTCGCCCACATGGCAGGTGTCCACCACCCTTTTGGCCAGTTCTCCAAAAGAGGAAACGCGCACCCGGTAGGGCGGCTCATCCGGGCGCAAGCTGGGAAAGCCAATCACCAAGGACGCAACAGCTAAGTTATCAGGGGTGTAGCGCAGCTCTGGCTCAGACAGAACCTCGCCCATCAACACAATCGAGTTCATAACGGAGCCATCCAGGGATAAGGGGCAGCTCAGGGCACTTCCATCATGCCCGCAGGCCAGGATCCCGTCAAACCTAGCCGACGCGGAGAGTCATGTGGCGCAGCACACTCTCGTTGATGCGCAGGTTTTTCTCCCAGGCAGCCACCGCATTGGGTTCGGCTTCGTAGTTGAACTGGATGTACAGACCCTCCTTGAACTTTTTCATCTCAAACCCGGCAAAGCGGCGCTTGCCCCTATTGGTAATCTCCACGTGGGTTACTCCGTTCTCTCGCAGGATTGCCTCCTGACTGCTGAGCAGTTGTTCGAGGGGTTCATCTGACAGATCAGGACGCACAATCAGCATCGTTTCGTAAGCGCGGGGCATGGAAGCGAGTTCTCCTTGAGGATCCAGTTGTAGAGATGCAGTAGACTATACTAGCTTTTCTTTCCTGCAACCGAAAAGGCCGCGGCTCAATCCCCACACCTCCATACTCTGGCCGCAGCGGCAAATGCAGGTGAGGCTGCTCACAAGAGGGGATCCATTGTCCGATACAATAGGGATTGCTTCATTGGCCGCTGGTTGGCCCGGCCAAGACACGCTGAATCGAGAGTTGGGATTCCAAGCATGAGCGCAGACGAAGTTTACAGCCGTGTTCGTAAGATCGTGTCCGATCAACTGGGCGTGGAAGATGACAAAGTGACCCCAGAAGCCAATTTCCAGAACGACCTGGGGGCCGACAGCCTTGATACGGTGGAGCTGGTCATGGCTTTTGAAGAGGAATTCGACCTGGAGATCCCCGATGAAGATGCAGAGGGGATCGCCACCGTGCAAGACGCTGTTAACTACATCCTCTCGAAGAAAGCTGCCTAGTCTGCCCCCAGTTCTGACTCTATACCCCCGGGCTAACACCGGACGATGGCTACCACAGATCCCGCCACTGCTTACAGACCAACCCGCCGCGTTGTGATTACGGGGCTGGGCGCGGTCACCCCTATCGGCAACTCTCCTGCCGAGTTTTGGCAGAGCCTGCTGGCAGGGCGCTGCGGCATTGGGCCGATTACCCATTTCGATGCCTCCCGCCACGATTGCCGTATTGCCGGAGAGGTGAAGGGATTTGATCCCCTCGACTATTTGGATCGCAAGGATGTCAAGCGCACCGACCGCTTTGTGCACCTGGCGATGGCGGCCACCCGGCAAGCCTTGGAGGACGCTGACTTTCGCATCACCGCTCTCAACGCTGAGCAAGTGGGGGTGATCTTGGGCACCGGCATCGGCGGCATCCGCGTCTTGGAAGAGCAGCAGACCATCTATCTGCAGAAAGGGCCGGATCGCTGTAGCCCCTTCATGGTGCCCATGATGATCGCCAACATGGCTGCAGGTCACCTGGCCATTCATTTTGGCGCCAAAGGCCCCAATTCCTGCACAGTTACGGCCTGTGCCTCTGGCTCCAACGCCATTGGCGATGCCTTTCGGCTCATCCAGAGGGGAGAGGTGCAAGCGGCGATTACAGGTGGCACGGAAGCGGCGGTCACCCCTTTGTCCATGGCGGGGTTCAGTGCCATGAAGGCCCTTTCCACCCGCAACGACACCCCGGAGCAAGCCTGTAGGCCCTTTGATCGGGATCGGGATGGCTTTGTCATGGGGGAAGGAGCAGGGATCCTGGTGCTGGAGGAGTTGGAGCACGCCCGCGCCCGCGGGGCCAAGATCTATGCGGAGATAGTCGGCTATGGCCTCACCTGCGATGCCCACCACATGACCAACCCTGCCCCCGGCGGCGAGGGAGCGGCCCGGGCGATGCGGCTGGCCCTCAAGGATGCCGGGCTTCAGCCTGGGGATGTGCAACACATCAATGCCCATGCCACCAGCACCCCTGTAGGGGATATCGCCGAGGTCCAGGCCATCAAGTCGGTCTTCGGCGAGCATGCCCCCCGTTTGGCCATCAGCGCCACCAAGTCCATGACCGGCCACCTGTTGGGGGGAGCGGGCGGCATTGCCACGGTGGCCACAGCTTTGGCCATCCACCACGGCTGGGTTCCTCCCACCCTCAACTTGGACAACCCCGATCCCGAGTGCGAAGGGCTGGATTTTGTCCCCCACAAGGGGCGGCAGATGGCTGTTGAGGCCGCTTTGGTGAATGCCTTTGGGTTTGGTGGGCACAACGTCACGCTGGCCTTGCGCCGCTACTCTCCCGCTTGAAGGGCTTGGCCTATGTCTTCTCCCGAAAGTTCACTGCCCTCAGTTCGCCAACAGGCCTTGGCCGCTTTGACGGCGGAGCTGGCGCAGCAGGGTCACCCGCCCGAATATGCTCAGCACATGGCGGCGGCGGTTATTTTTCAAGCGGATTTGGATCTGTGTGCAGCTCAATTGGCGCGGGTGCTCAGTTGGCTGAAGCAAAACCATCCTGAACTCTATCCAGAGGCAGTGCAATTGGTGGACACCACTCGGGAAGAGTTCGAGCGTCGCGTTCAAAATGGATAGACAAGCCATCTGCTTTGATGCAGTTGGGTTGCGGTCGTTAGCAGAGGGTGATGTCGCCCATATGGGGCTGCAAGGGGTGATCTTGAGCTGGAGTGGGGTGGTGGCCGATGACGAGAGCCTGCACCTACAGGCCATCAACCAACTGCTGGTGGAAGAGAACCTGCGCCCCTGGAACCTGTGCTGGCCGAAGTCGGGATCCCCTGGGCAGCGGGAGCTTTACCGGCTGCAATACCTGGGCCGACCGGATCGAGAGCGCCTGCCGGCTCTGTGGGGGGATCAGGGGCGGGTGCTCAGCCCCAAACAACTGGAAGAGCTGCTGAAACGCAAGGCCCTATACTACCAGCAAGCTTTGCAGGGGCAGAGGGAATTGCCTCTCATTCCCGGTTTGGCGGAAACTTTGGAGACGCTGGAGCGGCTGCAACTGAAGGTCGGCCTGCTGTGTGGCCAATCGGCAGCCGAGGTGACCGCTTTTCTGGAGCGTTTCCAGTCCTGTTGCCCGGCCCTGACGCGGTTGACCGATGGGGGATCCTACCGAGTGACGGGGGATGATGCAGGCCCAATGCTTTCCCCAGGACACTTGCACCGCCTGCTTTTGCAGCGGATGGAATTGCCTGCCCAGGCGTGCTTGAGCATTGAAGCCACCTACTCCGGCATTCAGGCAGCCCGTTCGGCAGGGATCCCAGTCCTGGCGCTGGCTACCTTCTTTCCTCTGCACATGCTGCAGCGGCGGGCCAATTGGGCGGTGGACGGCTACCACCAGGTGGAATGGGAGCGCATCCAGAACTGGTTTGCCGGCGGGCAAGACCGTCCTTCGACCCCAGTTGAAGCAGAAGCGGAGGCCGGTTCCTTCAAGGGATCCCAGGGAGGTCAGCCCCAGCCCTAGGGCAGGATCAGCATGCCATCCCCAAAGGAATAGAAGCGATACCCCTGGTCGACGGCCTCTCGGTAAAGATCCAGCAGCCTTTGCCGCCCGATCAGCGCAGCCACCAGCATCATCAGGCTGGAGCGGGGCAGATGAAAATTGGTGACCAGTCCCTGAACCACCCGCCAGGAGTAGCCGGGGTAGATGAAGAGATCGCTTTTCCCCTGCCAAGGCTGCAAGGTGCCAGAGGCTGCCGCGGTTTCCAAAGAGCGCACCACAGTCGTTCCCACCGCGATCACCCGCCCCCCTCGGGCTTGGGCTTTTTGGATGGCTGCCACCGTTTCTGCCGGCACCTTGAGCCACTCGCTGTGGAGACGATGCTCGGTTACCCGCTCCGCTTCCACCGGTCGGAAGGTACCCAGGCCGATGTTCAGGGTGATGTAGGCCGTTTGGATCCCTTTTTGGGCCAGCCGCTCCAGCAGCTCCTGGGTAAAGTGCAGCCCTGCCGTGGGAGCAGCCACCGAGCCGGGGTGTTTCGCCCAGAGGGTTTGGTAGTCTTGAGGGCGAACCTGTCCGGAAGCCTTGATGTAGGGAGGCAGCGGGATCCGGCCCACCTGCTCTAGGATTTCCTCAAAAGGTTGCGCCCCTTCCCACTCAAACTGCACCACTCGCCCACCGGTCTCCGGATCCAAATCCAGGACAGTGGCTCTCAGCCCAGAGGGGGATCCCTGCTTGCTCCAAAAACCAATCCGATCCCCCACCTTCACCCGTTTGCCCGGCCTGACCAAAACCCGCCAGCTCCACGCCTGATCCGGCAGAGGTTGCGCAGCGGCAGGGATCCCTTCCAGACAAGGCTCCAGCAGCAACACTTCGACCCGCGCCCCGGAGGGTTCCTTGGCCCCGAACAGGCGGGCCGGGATCACCTTGGTATCGTTGAGAACCAGCAGATCCCCCTCCCGCAGGTAGTCGGGCAGATGGCAGAAGCGGCGATGCTCGTGCCTATCCGGGTACACCACCAGCATCCGCGCCTGATCCCTGGGCTCCACCGGCGTTTGCGCAATCCGATCTGGAGGGAGGGTGTAGTCGTAGGAAGCTGTGAGCAGATCCGGATTGGGCTCCCTATCGCCCAAAGGCTCAGCCTCACCGGGGGGAGCGGCAGCAGGCGAAAAAGAGTCAGGCATGGAGATGAATCAAGATGGGGTTCTACGTGGATCCAGCATAGCCAACCGGATCCCGCCAAC
>NZ_JANSIC010000002.1:4069-6273 GCF_047461955.1 Synechococcus sp. R55.7 | reverse complement strand
TGGCCACCACCACCTGCTGCGGCTGATCCTGATACTTGCCAGCGCGGTCGGCGTAGGTCACTTGGCAGGGATCCCCTTCCAGAAACAGAAGCTGTACCACCCCTTCGTTAGCGTACACACGGCAGTCGGCGCTGGAGGCGTTGGAAAACTCCAGGGTGAGATAACCCCGCCATCCCGCCTCAGCGGGCGTCAGGTTGGCAATCAGGCCCACCCTGGCATAGGAAGATTTGCCAATGCAGATCACGGTAATGTTATCCGGAACTTGCAGCCGCTCCAAAGACACCCCCAACCCATAGGAGTGGGCCGGGATGATAAAGTAATCCCCCATCTCGTCGTGGTGCAGCTCCACCGCTTCCAGATTCTTGGGGTTAAACCGCTTGGGATCCACCACCGTGCCGGGCACATGGCGAAAGATCTTGAACTCCACCGGCGACAGGCGGATGTCGTAGCCGTAGGAGGACAGCCCGTAACTCAAAACAGGCCGAGACTCAACAGCGCGCACCAGCTCAGGACAGAAGGGCTCGATCATCCCTCGCCGCGCTTGCTCACAGATCCAGCGGTCGTTTTTCAACATGGCTACAGCCGGCTTCCTGGAGAGTGAGGGCACATCTGGTGGACAAGCTCCAGTCTTATTGGGACTCCGCCCCCCTGACGCGACCCGTGTTGCCTAGGTCTTTCGGAGCGGAAACTGTTTGCGCTAGCGGTGCGGAGCAACATGGGCTGCTGTAGGCATAGCACCTGTGCCGCTGACTTGAGGGGGATCCAGAGAACAGGCAACATTCCCATCGGCAGTGCGCAGCCCTGGGCCTGGGATGCCACGTAGGCGCAACTGCGTGATCAAGTCGGCCCGCTCCAGAAACGAATCTGGCATCTCCGGCCCGGTGATCACCATGTCCATGGAGATGGGGCGCTGGTCGATTAAGCTCAGCACTTCCGCTTCTGAGATCAGGCCCAACTTCACAGCCAAGCTCAGCTCATCCAACACCACCAAGTCATAGCGGCCACTCCTGACAGCCTCCTGGGTAAATTGCCACAGCTCATCCAATGCCACCCGCTCCTCAGGCTCTAGGTGAGGTGTATCGATGCACCGGTGCAGGCGACAGCGAACCCACTCCAAGGATCTGCCCAGGGAGAGACGATTTTCGGGCCCCTGATTGATCCCACCCTTGAGAAATTGCACGATCAGCACCCGCGTTCCCTGGCCTGCCAAGCGCATCGCCTGAGCCATGACGGGCGTAAACATGCCCCGGCTGGGGTGGGTGTAAAGCTGCAGGGATCCCTGGGGAACCAACTGGGCGGAGAGGGATCCATTCTGCTGAAGGAAAAGCTCGCCGGCAGCAGGGCTGGCTTGAGCCGCAGGCTGTTTGGCGCGGGCTACAGGAGCGGCATCCTTGGAGGAAGGCATAGGATTTGGAGAAGCAGTGCAAACCACGTTCTATCTCGCGAGCAGGCTAGAGAACACGGCCCTAGGTTATAGGGCCTACAAGTGGTGGAGAGCGTCGGCTATGGATTCCATGAAACACCACCTGTGCGTATCCGTCAATGAGTCGGTTCTGCTTCTAGCTGGCATACAAATCATCCCCAATAGAGTAATAGAAAATACAATCCTTGCCCATCCTAGCCTTTTGGCACAAGAGGCAATACCTGAAAAGCTTTGACAGGGGATCTCAATAAAATTTCAGGCCTAGCCCAGAAGCTTGTGTGTGGGGCTATCTCACTTGAGTATAGAGGTGCTCTATAAAAATTTGAGAAAAAGATCAATTTCTTCCAAATAAGATTAACTCTCACAAACAGGAATGCCAGTACCAGCAGCCCACCCACGAGAGAGGAGCAAGGGTCAACCTACCCCAAAAGCCTTGTCCACCAGGAGAGATAGTCATTTTTAAAATAACTATACATTTGGTCGGGAGCCGGGTAGGCCTACACATTAGCGAACATTCGTAGTAGAGAGAATTGTAACCAAAAGTCCAAGGAGTTAATTTCTAACCTCGAGAGTGAAGAAATATAAATTCGTCAATCATCTTCGTCAAAAAATGGATTATTGACAATACTTTTTTGAAAACCAGCATCTGATTTAGCAGAAGCGTAAAGAATTGCGTGCCTTTTATACTCTGAGGTCGTCTTCTTCAAGAGATCGCCTCTTTGATCATTTTTCTTACCGGTCTCAAGGCCAATGTTTTCTACTTAATTTAATCTCTATTTCT
>NZ_JANSIC010000002.1:0-3969 GCF_047461955.1 Synechococcus sp. R55.7 | reverse complement strand
ATCCCGCCGGCACAAAAGTTTTCTGTCACCGACTTGGGCTTGGGAAAAACCCTAGGCCATTGTGAACTCGGGGTGTGCGCCGCCGGGAGGGACTGGGATCCGTCTCACTGTTGGGTGGGCTGGCTTCTGGGTGTCGGTGTTCCAAATTGACGGCTTCTCCCCCCAGCACCAAGGTGGAAGCATTGCCCCCATCCAAGTTCAAGGCATGGCGACAGCCCAATTGCTGCATCAACTGCGCCATCTCCAGCAGGGTAAGCCCTTGGTTTTCCTGGGCATTGCCGGCGGTCACCAGCAGCAAATGTCCGCTGTCCAGTTGGCCGATGGCACTGCGGGCGGCTCGCTGCCGGCGAAAGAGGGGTTGAAATGCCTCCAATCGGGCATCCAAAACCACCTGCCCATCTAAGAGCAAGAGCGGCCCTGCGCCCAAGAGGTGAGGATAGGCTTCCAGCTCAGGCGGATCCAAGCGCAGATAAAAGCTGAGGCGATCCCCAGGAACCAGCTTGCGGGCTTCTAGGGCACCTTCTAGCCCCCGCCCTGCCAATACATACCCCTCACTGGGAATCTGTACCGTTAAACTGCCGGCCAGGCCAGCCATCAGAATCTCTTGCACCCGATCCTCCCGCACCATCACGAGCATTTCGTCGTCCGTTTGGGTGGTGTAGGTGGATCCCCAGTCGGGGGTGAACTGGGAGATGCCGGGCAGGATATAGCCTGTATTGATGCCCACCACTGGGATTTGATCCCCAATGGCATTGCGCAGCTCTGCTTGCATCCGCAAACGGGCAAAGCGCACGGATCCCCCTTCTTGCCCTGCCGTCCCATCCGACCAGGCGATGACCCCACGACCCAAAATGGGGCTGGAGATCCAACGGCCATCCCGACGAATTGCCCCCAGCGGCTGACGGGTGTTGCGGTTGAAAAACCCACCGTTAATGGCGGCTACTGCTCCCTGTTCGGGGCCAAAGGAAGACAGCTCCCCCAGACCCACCAGCCCCGCAGGTGCAGCCCAGATAGGCCGCAGTTGGCCCGCTGCGAGAGAAATGACCACGATAGAAACGGGGATCCGATTGTCTCCAACCCAAACCTCCTTCTGGTACAAAGGGATCCCTTGCACCACCCGCACCGGCTGCACACCGAGGGTCACCTGAGCTTGAGCAGCCACGCTGGGCAAAAAGAGAGCAGCAGTGCAGGCTAACCCCCAGCCCATGACCCAGGCGCTCAGCTTGGTTTTGGACATGTCTTCACGTCTTTAGGGCTTCACCATTGTCATTGGGAGATGATTATCCCCCTGCGGCAAAGGTTCCCATCACAATGAGCGACAACAGGATCCCGGGAAAGAGCAGCGTCACCAAGATCAGCAGTTCGGATAGGGTCATTGGGGAATGCTACCTACTTAAGGATTGAGCCAACACAGCAGCCCTAATTTTCACCCTAGCGATCCTATGGAAGTGGCCCAGGATCCCTTTGGGATCCCTTAACACTCGATCACCGGTTTTTGCGGCTGCCCGTGCATGCCATCTCTCGCTCTGCCGACAGTATCCTGGCAAGGGGAAAGCCTCATCCAACGGTTCCTATGGGCATCCAAGGCAAACGCATTGCCGTCGAACCCGGCCATCTTCGCCCCTGGCTCAAAGAGGCTGTTTTGGCAGGGGGTGGCGAAATTGTGCCCCTGGCAGAAGCAGAAGCCTTGGTCTGGGCCGATGCCTTTGATGTGCCCGGCCTGAAGTGCTGTCTGGCGGAAGGGAAAGGGATCCGCTGGGTGCAGTTGCCCTGGGCGGGGGTAGAGCCTTTTGTCCGGGCAGGGGTTTTGCATCCTGCCTATGTGTGGACTTGTGGCAAGGGGGTCTATGCCCAGCCAGTGGCGGAACATGCCTTGGCCTTGACCTTGGCCGGCTTGCGCGACTTGAAGATCCGCGCCTTGGCCCAAACGTGGCAGGAAGGCTCCGGTACCAGCCTCTGGGGCAGCCGCGTGGTCATTTTTGGGGCCGGGGGCATCGCCCAAGAGTTGATCAAGCTGTTGCAGCCTTTTCAATGCTCCATCGACGTGGTGCGTCGCAAGGCGGATCCCTTGCCGGGGGCCACGCGGGTGGTGACACTCGCGGAACGGCAAACGGTGTTGGCAGGGGCAGATGTGGTGATCCTGGCTTTGGCCCTCACGCCGGAAACCGAGGGGATCATCGCCCAAGCTGAGTTGGAGCAGATGGGATCCCAGTGCTGGCTGGTGAATGTGGCGCGAGGCAAGCACATCGTGACCTCCGACTTGGTGGCCGCCCTGCAGCAGGGGGTCATTCGCGGGGCCGCCTTGGATGTCACGGATCCCGAGCCCCTACCGGATGGGCATCCCCTCTGGAGCTTGCCCAACTGCCTGATTACCCCCCACACTGCTCTTACCGATGCCATGATTGTCCCAGCCCTCTCTAAGCGGGTGCGAGAAAATGTGCGGCGCTTCCGGGCCGGGGATCCCTTGCTGGGGGTGGTGGATCCGGTTTTGGGGTATTGAGTCCTCTAGCCCCCCTCCCTTGGGGAGCCTGGGATCAGAAACATTTGGCGCCAAACCCTACTGCGAAGCCATCTCCCGCACGCGGGCAGCAATGGCCTCTGCCATCTCCTGAGTGCCGACAGGATCCCCTGTGGCCAGGTCATAGGTGACCTGCTTGCCCTCGGCGATCACCGCCTGCACCGCCGCCTCCACCCTTGCGGCAGCCTCCCGCTCTCCTAGGTAGCGCAGCATCATCGCCCCGGAGAGGATCAGAGCGCAGGGGTTGACTTTGTTTTGGCCGGCATATTTGGGAGCAGAGCCGTGAATGGCCTCAAAAACCGCAATGCCGTCGCCGATGTTGGCCCCCGGCGCCACCCCCAGCCCGCCGATCATCCCCGCGCACAAGTCGGAAATGATGTCCCCATAGAGGTTGGTGAGCACCAGCACATCGTAGAGCTGCGGCTTTTGCATCAGTTGCATGCACATGTTGTCCACGATGCGATCTTCAAACTCGATGTCGGGGTACTCCTGGGCCACCTCCCGCGCCACCTGCAGAAACAAGCCATCGGTGAATTTCATGATGTTGGCTTTGTGCACTGCCGTCACCTTCTTGCGGCCATTCTGGCGGGCGTACTCAAAGGCAAATTTGACAATGCGGCGGCTGCCGAAGTCCGAAATGGGCTTGATGCCAATGGCGGATCCCTCGCGGATGGGTTTGCCGGAAAGGCGCATCATTTCCTCCCGCGCCTGGATGGCTTCCGGCGTGCCCCGTTCAAACTCGATCCCGGCATAGAGATCTTCAGTATTTTCCCGCACCACCACTAGGTCAATGTCTTGAAAAGGGCTTTTGACACCGAGCATGGATTTGGCCGGGCGCAGATTGGCGTAGAGATCCAGCTCCTTGCGAATGGCCACGTTGACCGAACGAAAGCCAGTACCTACGGGAGTGCCAATCGGCCCTTTGATCGCCACTTTGGTTTCCCGAATGGACTCCAACACCTGGGGCGGCAAGGGGGTGCCGTATTTCTCGATCACCTCCACTCCTGCTTCTACCGGGATCCATTCGAACCGAACCCCAGTAGCCTCCAAGACCGTGGTCATCGCCTTGGCCACTTCCGGGCCAATGCCATCCCCAGGGATCAAAGTCACACGATAGGCCACAGATGCTTCTCCTCGCAGTGTTAACGACAGCGCAAAAACTCCGCCTTGCCAGCGTGAGAGGATCCCTCCACCAGACAGGTTAGAGAACCGGGAACCCTTGAGCTTAAACGACTATAGAACAGGTTGAGACCGAAAATGCTGCGTCCGCTACCTTGAAAAGACTGGGCTGGGGACAAGATTAGGAACTCGGCGGCAAAGAGATCCGCAGTTCCACCACTGTGCCACTGCCAAAGCGGCGATTACGCCAAGCAATGCTTGCCCCGATCAACTCGGCTCGGTAGCGCATGTTGAGCAACCCGTGGCCATGGCCGGGCGGCTGGGCGGGATCC
>NZ_JANSIC010000001.1:30996-35864 GCF_047461955.1 Synechococcus sp. R55.7 | reverse complement strand
GCCGAGATTTTAGGGATCCCGGTGGGAACGGTGAAGTCCCGGCTGTTTCACGCCCGTGCCACCATCCGTCAACACCTACTTCAGGAGGGCATTACCCCATGAGTGAGCACCCCAACCCCCTAGCAGACGAGCGGCTGCGCCACTTTTTGCGTCAATATCGCCCCCTCCCTCCCCCTGCGGCCTCTGGGCTGGAGGAGCAGATCCTTCAAGTTGTGGCGACTCATCCACTTCATGGCCGGCTCAAGCACCCTTGGCGTTGGGTTGGCATCTCCCTTTTGGCGGGCGCTTTGCTGGGCTGGATTGGCTATCAGCGCTGGCAGGTACAGGTGGTGGCCCAGGAGACCGAAGCCCTAGAAAGTTTTTTGGTGAGCACTTGGGGAAGCTTGCTGAGCCCAGAGGGAACAGAAACCGAAACTTGGTGGATAGAACGCGATCCAGAGGGATCCTAAATCCATCAGCCTCACGAATATCCCCCTTCATTGACCATTACACCGCTGAGACTTCTGAGACCTTGGTCAGATTCTTGGTCAGATTCTTAGAAAAAGCCTGCAAAGAACCATGAGAAATGCTTGGATTTGGATCCCCATTTTGCCACTCTACCTGGGATCCCTGGGTGAACCGGTGATGGGCCAACCCCGCCCCCTGCGAATGATGGATTTGCGCCGCCCCTTTGCTCGCAATTTGCGGGAGCTGAACCTCTCCGACGAGCAGTTGCGGCAATTGCAGCAGATCCGCCACCGCAAACAGGAAGAGTTGTTGGAGCGCATTTTGGAGTTGAGGGCAGCCCGCGGTCGATTGCGGGAGTTACTGGTCGGCGATGCCCCTGAGTCAGAAGTGGCAGCTCAATTTCAGCGGGTACAACAGCTAAGCCAAGAAGTAAATGCCAAACGTTTTGAGGCAGTTCTGGAAATGCGACAGGTCCTCAGCTCAGAACAGCGGCAACACCTGCTGAAAATTCTCGAAGAGGCCGCTCCATTTTAATTGGATGGCTGGTTGGTATGAGCTGTTATGGTCATTTAAACAGGAATGAAACATTTCCGCCTGGCTCCCCTCTTCCTCTGAGAGAAGGGGTGAAGGCAGTGGCAGGGAGCGTTTGGGGAGTGTCTCAACCTAGCTTGAAATGACTATAACAAGGCGCTTAAATATCCAGGGCAACAATGACAGGGGCATGATCGCTGGGTTTTTCGGCCCGCCGTGGCTCAACATCGATCCAGCAAGCGGTGGCTTTCTCCTGTAGCTCACGAGACAGATAATGATGATCAATGCGCCAGCCGCGATTCCTTTGAAACCCCCCCGAGCGATAGTCCCACCAGCTAAAATGGCCGGGATCGGGGGTGAACCTGCGAAACGCATCTTCAAACCCTAAAGCCAGGATCTCCCGCAGGGCTTGTCGCTCCGGTTCGGAAGCCATGATTTCTCCCGCTTTTTGGGGATCATAAATATCCCGATCTTCCAGGGCAATGTTAAAGTCCCCGCAGAGCAGGATGGGATCCCCTTGGCTCAGGGCAACGGCGAGGTAATCCTTCAGCGTGGCTAGCCAGCGCAATTTATAGGCGTATTTTTCCGATCCCACCTCAGAACCGTTGGGCACATAAAGGTTGAGAATACGGATCCCGCGGTAGATGGCGCTCATCAGCCGCTTTTGCTCGTCCAAATCTGCCGCCGAAGGCAGCAGCGCACCAAACCCCCGTTCTACTTTTTCCGGGGGATCCCGGCTGATCAGAGCCACACCGTTGTAGGACTTTTGCCCGTAGACCTCCACATGAAAGCCCCGCTCCTGAAAAGCCGTCCGGGGAAAGTCCTCATCTACCACCTTGGTCTCCTGCAGGCAGAGCACATCCAGGGATCCCTGGCTGTCCAGCCAAGCCAAAACCTGAGGCAGCCGGGTGCGAATGGAGTTGACATTCCAGGTGGCCACTTGCATGAGGGATCCCGCTCACTCCACCAAGGCCCTTCCTCGGATTTGGGCCAGCCGCTCCGCATCCAGTACCTCACCCTCAGTGTAGTAGCCGGCAGCTTTTTTGGCCTCGATCTCCACACGGGCATCCGCCGGGATCAGCTCTTCTGGGATGGGCACCCGCTGCAGAACCTCAATGCCGGAGTTGGTGATGGCTCGATACTTGAGGTCGCTCATGGAAATCAGGCGATCGATTCGGGTTATGCCCAGCCAATGGAGCACATCCGGCATCAACTCCTGAAAGCGGATGTCTTGCACCCCTGCCACACACTCGGTACGGGTGAAGTAGGCATCAGCCCGATCCCCTCCTTCCTGGCGCTTGCGGGCGTTGTAGACCAAAAATTTGGTCACCTCCCCCAAGGCGCGGCCTTCTTTGCGCAGGTACACAATCACCCCAGCTCCACCGGCCTGGGCCGTCTTAACGCATTCCTCAATGCCATGCACCAGGTAGGGGCGGCAGGTGCAAATATCCGAGCCAAACACATCGGAACCATTGCATTCGTCGTGAACCCGCACCGCCAGGGGCAAAGCCGGGTCGGTGATGGCGGCCACTTGCCCGATGATGTACACCGTCTGGCCACCGATGGGCGGCAAAAACACCGATAGGTCTGGGCGGGTCACCAATTCTGGAAACATGCCTCCCGTTTGCTCGAAGAGGGTGCGGCGCAGCAGGCTTTCGCTCACCTGCAATCGTTTGGCGATCCCCGGCAGGTACCAGACCGGCTCGATTGCGGCTTTGGTGACCACCAGGCTGCCATTGTCTTTGAGGATCCGGCCATCCACCCGCAACCGCCCTTTGTTGACCGCCTCCTGCAGTTCGGGCATGTGGATGTGGGCCTGGGTAATGGCAATGGTGGGACGAATGTCGTAGCCCTGGGCATAGAGGGGAGCAAAGACTTCTCCCACAACCGCTCCCCAGGGATCCAAAGACACAATCCGGTCTGGATCTCCCCAGCTTGGGTGAGGGCCAATCGACACCACCGGGGCAGTATGGGTTAAATCGGCGCGGTGATCCGCCTGCAGAGAGCCACTGGCCACAGCCAATGCCCGATAGACAGCGTAGGCTCCCGCATGGGTGCCGATGACATTGCGATGGGCAAGATTGGTTAGGCTACCCACCACCGGCCCCCGCCGCAGCGGATCCAAGGCTCCCCAGCGGATCGGCTGGGCTTGCGTCCCATGAGGGGAGGGATGGGAAGTCAGGACAATGTGATGAGGACGGGAGGAAGGTTTGCTCATGGTCCTCAAGTGCTTGGAAAACTAAGAATCTGGAGAAAGCAGTATTATAGGCCATCCCCAGCCGTTTCCAGAGAGCTTGCCCCTTCTTTTGGGGTGCTTAGACAACGATTTTGGCCAAACCCAAGGGTCGGATCCCTGTCGGCGAAACCTCGACCCGATAGGGCAACATCTCCACTCCGGCTTGCAGGGCCTCACGAAACAGACGGGCATAGCGGGGATCCCGTTCTTCGCCGGGGGCAAACTCGGTGCAATCGGCGCGATTGATCCAGTACATCAGCAGGGCACGCTGACCCTGTTGGCGTACCGCGATCAAATCTTCCAGGTGTTTTTGGCCGCGAGTGGTCACCGTATCGGGAAACAGCGCGCGGGATCCCACAGCCCAGGTGGTATTCTTCACCTCCAGATAGGCCGAGCCAGCGTCTCCTGTCAGCAGAAAGTCGATTTTGCTCTTGCCGCAGGTCACCTCCCGTTGCCGGCGGGAAAATCCTGCCAACTGGGGAAACCACCCTCGCTCCAGCCCCCATTCCACCAGGCGATTGGGCAAGCTGGTGTTGATCCCCACCCATACTCCATCCACCTGGATCATCTCCCAGGTGTAGGCCAGTTTCCGTTTTGGCTCTGGGTGATGGGAGAGGTACACAGGTGCCCCCACCTGACAGACCCCACTCATCGGCCCCGTGTTGGGGCAATGGGCGATGATCTGTTGCCCGTTTTCCAGCTCCACATCGGCCAAAAACCGCTTGTAGCGGCTGCGCAGCACCCCTCTGTGCAAGGGGCTCGAAAAGCGGTAAGGCACCGGCCCATCCCTGCACTCCATCCGCAAAGCCTCTCCTTATCGTAGGTATTTTTTCTTTAGGATTTTGGAAATCTTCTCCGGGGATCGTCTCTCCTGCGCTAGGGTGAATCATGTGTCCCAAGGCTTGGGGCAGCCTTTTACGGCTTTTTCCGACTTCATGGGAATTCTGCAGATCACTCTGGGAAGCAGTAAGATCCCTATCGCACAAGAGAGGCGTCTGCATTAGCTGTAGTCAGTGCTGCCGG
Source organism: Synechococcus sp. R55.7 (assembly GCF_047461955.1). NCBI lineage: Bacteria > Bacillati > Cyanobacteriota > Cyanophyceae > Synechococcales > Synechococcaceae > Synechococcus > Synechococcus sp. R55.7. The sequence continues at coordinate 31,627 of NZ_JANSIC010000001.1, read as the reverse complement.
AAAGAGCTGTATTGGCGATTAAACCCATTTAACACCTCTTTTTTCTGCCCTTTTGTCAAAACTTGGAGAAGAAAACCCGAATGCTGCGTCTTGATCCTGATCCCGGCTTTCAGCCTGCGGATCCCTTGCAGGACAACCGTGGGCGTGTGGCCATATTCATCGACGGGTCTAATCTGTTCTACGCCGCTCTGCAACTGGGCATTGAGATCGACTACACCCGTCTGCTGAAGACTCTGAGTGGTCGGTCGCCCCTTTTGCGCTCTTTTTTCTACACCGGCGTCGATCGCAACAACGAAAAGCAGCAGGGGTTTTTGCTCTGGATGCGCCGCAATGGCTACCGCGTGGTTACCAAAGAGCTAACCCAGTTGCCCGATGGATCCAAGAGAGCCAACCTGGATGTGGAAATTGCCGTGGATATGCTGTCGCTGGTGCGCTGGTATGAGACGGCTGTGCTGGTGAGCGGCGATGGAGACTTGGCCTATGCGGTCAATGCCGTTAGCTACCAAGGGGCACGAGTGGAGGTGGTCAGCTTGCGTTCCATGACCAGCGATCAACTGATCAACTTGGCGGATCGCTACATCGACCTGGAATCCATCAAAGACCAAATCAAGAAGACCAACCGTCCCTCCTC
>NZ_JANSIC010000001.1:29241-30896 GCF_047461955.1 Synechococcus sp. R55.7 | reverse complement strand
TTTGAAGGGATCCCTTGCAGCAGGTAAACCGGGTTCAGGGGGGCAAAGCGGGTGCCCTCGGCCAGGACGGCAGAGCGGGAGATCTGAACGTGATCTACTCGAACTTGCCAGCCCCGAGAACGCAGCCATTGCAGGGCTTCACTGCAGGTTTCTAGGGTAGCGAAGTTGGCCACTAAGATCCCTCCAGGCCGCAGGCGGGCTTCCACCACCGGCAGCAGGTCGCGGATCCCTTTGCCGCCACCGCCCAGCACCACCCGATCCGGATCTGGCAGGTCGGCCAACACTTGGGGGGCTGCCCCCGGGATCACCTGCAGGTTCTCTGGGCCAAAGCGTTGCCGGTTGCGCCGAATCAGACAGATGCCCATGGCGTTGCGCTCGACAGCATAGACCTGGAGCCGAGAAGAGAGGCGGGCTATTTCGATGGCCACCGAGCCGGTGCCGGCACCGATGTCCCACACCACGCCCTCCTGGGGGAGCTGCAGGGATCCCAAGGTGAGCAGGCGGATGGGCTGCTTGGTGATCAAGCCGGGCTGGTCGGGAAAGGTGTAGAACTGGTCGTCCGGGATCCCGACCAAAGGCCAGCGATGGGGATCTGGCTCCGGCTCTACTCGTCGCAGCACCACAACGTTGGGGCTGGGGAAAACGGCGTCTTCCCCTTCTTGGAGGGGCACGACCTGTTCTTGAGGGGATCCCAGTTGACTACAGACCCAGGCTTGGTAACGCACCGGCAGCCGCAGGTCGGCAATGAACTGGGCCAAGACGGTCGGTGTATGCTCCGGATCGGTGAGCACCACGATCACAGGGGATCCCTGCTTGAGAACGGCTTCCAACCGCTCCACTCCCCGCCCGTGCAGGCTGAGGATGGTCGCCTCCTGCCAGGGGATCTGCAGGCGGTTCAGGGCCAGCTGCACCGAGCTCACCTGCGGATAGAAGGCCAACCGCTCCGCTGGGAAATACTCCGTCAACAGCCGCCCGATCCCGAAAAAAAGCGGATCCCCGCTGGCCAACAAAACTAGGGATCCCTGAGCCATCTCCTGCTGCAAAAGCGGGATCCAACTTTCCACCGGCCCGGTGAGCGGGATCTTGCGGGCCGGATGATCGGTAAAGTGCCGGAGCAGATGAGGGGCTCCTGCCAAAACCCTGGCTTGGGAAAGGGGGGGGATCCCCCAGGAAGCCACAGAGCCATCCCCCGCTACCCCTACGACCGCAAGCTGAGGTGACCGCCCAGGTGCTGCCGTAGCCATTTAACGTTCGACAGGTGGGTGGTATTGGCGCATGTGATTGAGAAAATCCAGTCGCAGCTCCGCCACTTCCCGTTGCATTTCCCGCATCTCCCGAATAAAGCTGAGTTGAGCCTCGATCAGGCGGCCATCGCGCTCCCGAAATTGCTCCATCATCATGGCTTGCGCTTCCCTCAGTTCGGCAAACCCAGCCTGCATATCTCGGCGGCACTCCTGTATGGCCACCTCCAGCTCGTCTCCCCGCTCTTCGTTCTGTCGAATCCGCTCCTGGTTCTGTTGGATCAACGCCCTGATCTCCTGGATTTCGGTCTGGAGTTGGGCTTCCATAGCCTGCCGCTCGGCCCGCATTTCGGCCATCTGGGCCTCAAAGCGCTCGGCAGATCGTTGCTGCTCGGCCCGCATTTCGGCCATCTG
>NZ_JANSIC010000001.1:25361-29141 GCF_047461955.1 Synechococcus sp. R55.7 | reverse complement strand
GCCTCAAAGCGCTCGGCAGATCGTTGCTGTTCAGCCCGGATCTCGGAGATTTGGGCTGCAAAGCCCTGCCGCATCTCAACCATCTGAGCCTCAAAGCGCTCAGCCGACCGCTGCTGCTCGGCCCGCATTTCTTGGATTTGTTCTTGTTGTTGCTGAAGGTTGCGAATCAGCCACTCCTCTTGTTCTGGGGTCATGGGAAAGGTCTGAAGATATCCCTTCAATTCTAGTCAGTTGGGGATGGGATCCCGTTGAGCTGCCAAGAGAAGGGCATTGACAATGGCAGCAGCAACTGGGGATCCGCCTTTGCGGCCCTCCACCCGAATCTGGGGAACATCCGTTTGCGCCAACGCCTGCTTGGCCTCTTCCACCGCCACAAATCCCACCGGCACTCCGATCACCAAAGCCGGCTTGACCCGCTGTGCCCGAATCTCCTCCACCAAAGCCAGCAACGCGGTGGGGGCATTGCCAACGACAAACAGGGCTTCTGGATAGCGGCGTGCCAAGTTCACCATCCCATTGGCGGCGCGGGTTTGACCGGGCCAACGGGGCTCCTCCACCCAGTCCAAAGCACAGTAGAGGGGGATCCCTTGGGCTTTCAGACCTGACTGGATCCCAGCTGCCACCATCCTGACATCGACAATGACAGGCTGCTTTTGCCGTAGGGCTGCCAGGGCGTGTTCAACGGCGTTGGGGCCGAAGAAAAAGCGATCCCGCAGCTCAAAGTCGGCAGTGGCATGAATGGCACGGCGCACCACCTCATAAGGGATCCCTTGCCAGGGGTGGGGGCCGATCTCCTGATCGATCTGGCGAAAGCTGGCAGCGGTAATCGGGTCTATCCCGAAGGCTTCATCCATTGGGTCTGGGGTTATGGACACAGTCATGCTGGCATGTCCTGGAAGATATAGAAGAACCGGTGGCAAAGTACGTCCTATTAAATGATGAGCCGAGGAAACCACTAAGATTGGTCTAGCCTAAATTGGAGATGAGCCTATTGTTATCACCCACTTCTCCCTTGCACGGACTCGACTCCCATCCTTCCCCTTCTGCTCCCGTCGGCGCCAATTCCGTTGGCGCTCCCGGTTTCTCCTCTGTTGATGCGCCCCCCCCTTCCCCAATGGGTAGCGACAGGGATCCCTTGTCGGCTTTGCCTCGCTACGGCTACTCCCAAACCTGGCATTGGCGGGGCTGGCCCATCCATTTCACCTACACCCCCAGTCGCGCCCAAACCCTTGCCGGTGTCGTCAACTTGACGGCAGCTCCGGCCCTTTTAATCCATGGATTTGGAGCGTCAGTGGGTCATTGGCGCCACAACATTCTCCCTCTGGGATCCCAGCGCTCCGTCTATGCCCTCGACCTGCTGGGATTTGGCAAGAGTGCCAAGCCGGAGATTGCCTACAGCGTTGATCTGTGGGTGGAGCAGGTACACGAGTTTTGGCAAACTCACATTCAGCAGCCCAGCATCCTGGTGGGCCATTCCATCGGGGGCTTGGTGGGAGTCATTGCCGCCGCCCGCTATCCCCAGATGGTGAAGGGCCTGTGCTTGATTAGCTGCGCCGATGGGCCCCATCCGGAAGAATTGCCCTCTCCCTGGGATGCTCTGGTGCGAGCCCTCTGCGAAGGGATTCTGTCGTTGCTGGGGTGCCCCCTCACTTATCCCCACCTCTTCAACTGGCTGCGACAAACCGAGGTGCTACGAGCTTGGATCAAGAATGTCTACAAGCGGGATGAGCAGGTGGATGACGAGCTGGTGCAGATCTTCCAGAGACCGGCCTTTGAGCCGGGGGCAGCCCACGTGTTTTTGGACGGTCTGAGGGCCATTCTCTGCCGCCGCTTCGACAGCCCCAAACGCCTGCTGCCCACCCTAAAAATGCCTATCTTGCTACTTTGGGGCCGAGAAGATCCGGCAGTGCCCAGTTTTTTGGCAGACCAATTTAAGCGCTGGCAACCTGCCCTCACCTTGGTGAAGCTGCCGGGAGTAGGCCACTGCGCCCACGACGAGCTGCCTCACTGGGTCAACACCCTCATCGGGGAATGGGCGGCCAGTCTGGAGACCTGCCCTGACTTGCCCACCCCCCTTCAGCGGGATCCCCGAGTCGGCTAGCTCAGCAAGTGATCTGAGCTATTCCCGGCAAGGTGCCACAAGTGAGGGCTATCGGCACAGGGCCCCCCCCAGCTTGGAACACCCCCAAGCCAAATCCCAGCCTGCCGCCGGGAAAAGGGATCCCGCTCAGAGATCAGGGGGCAGCTTGAGGATCTGATGCTGGCGCATCCCCTGCCAGCGGCGAATGAGATCGCCATCAATACCGAACTGATCCAACGCCTTCACCACCACAAAATCCACCAAATCTAGGATGGTACGCGGCTGGTGGTACCAAGCTGGAATGGCCGGAACAATGCGCGCCCCCGCTTCTGCCAGAGTGGTCAAGTTGCGCAGGTGGATCAGGCTAAAGGGGGTTTCCCGCGGCACCACCACCAAGCGTCGTCCCTCCTTGAGCTGCACATCAGCAGCCCGCTCCAGCAGATCCGAGCTCAAGCCGGCAGCCAACTTGGCAACTGTACCCATGCTGCACGGGATCACCAACATCCCCTGCGTGCGATAGGAGCCACTGGCAATGGTTGCCCCCACATCCTGCCAGCGATGACAAACTAGGGATCCACCGCTGCTCTCGGCTTGCTGTCGCCAAAAGTGGGCCTGCTTGCGGGGGTCTGTCGGCAGCAGCACCCCTTGTTCTCCCTGCCACACCTGATAGGCCGCTTTGGAGGCCACCACTTCGACGCGGTAGTCCAGGCTGAGCAGAACATGCAGAGCGCGCACAGCATAGAGCATCCCTGAAGCGCCTGATACGCCAAGGATGATGGGCAGAGAGGATGTCAAGGGCCGCTGGGGAACGTCTTCTGCTCAAGTCTAGCGAGGGGAGCCGTCCCTCGCCTGCTCAGGAGATCCCTAACCCACCGCTCCAAAAGACTTGCACAACGCGGGATAAAAATGCTCCTGGCACAGGTTGAAGGCAGCGCTCAAGCCCCAGTCTGACTCTTCTCTGTTAGGTCTGCAGATTTTGCCGCCCGTTGCGGATCACCCGCAAGGACTCCACCAACCGCAACTCCAAGTCTTGCAACACCTGATCCACGTAACGGTGGGCCTCCCGCTGCAGGCGCTCCGATTCCTGCAGTGTCTGTCGCCGCACCTCCTCACTATGTTGATAGGCTTGTTGCAATAACTGCTCCGCCTGAGCTTGGGCCTGTCGCAGAATCGCCGATTCGTTGAGGAGCTGCTCAGCCCTACGTTGGGCCGCGGCCACAATTTCTTGGGCGTAGCGATTGGCCTCTGCCAAGATCCGATCCCGCTGGCGCAGCAGTTCCTCCGCTTCCTCCAGGGCTGTCGGCAGGTTCAGGCGGATAAAGTCTAACTGCTCCAGAATCTTTTCCTCTTCAATAAGGGTGCGAGACCAAAACAGGCGAGGGCTACTGAGAATGGCTGCCTCCAATTGATCCAGGGCCTCCTGGACGCGCATCAGAGCCAGGGTCTGATCCCCAAAGGGTACGCCGGCACGATTGGAAGGATCAGAGGGCAATTCTCGCATCAGTCTATGAAGAGGGGAGGCTGCACTGAGCAAAAGAGCAGATCAGGCAGGATAACGCCTACCATATCAGGTTCTCGGTTTCCTGAATCTGCGCAGTCTCCCCTTCGCTCCAACCACTCTTCGTGAAGTAGATGTTCTTTTTGATATGAGGGGACGATGGACTTTCTCCCTCGCGGAGGCTGTGAGCCAAGCGGCAGAG
>NZ_JANSIC010000001.1:6117-25261 GCF_047461955.1 Synechococcus sp. R55.7 | reverse complement strand
TATGAGGGGACGATGGACTTTCTCCCTCGCGGAGGCTGTGAGCCAAGCGGCAGAGAGGCTGCTTACCGGTCGGTTGGTGCCACAGCGGCTGGGGAGCCGAGGTTGCTCGGCTGCCAAAAGAGCGCCAATGGAGGAGATTTATAGTCATTTTGAATAGGAATAAAACATTTCCGTTGCATTGCTCTCCAACCCCCCTCTCCCAGAGAGATGAGCTGGGGGGTCGCGGCAGCGGCGCGGAGCGTTTGGGGAGTGTCTCAATCTAGTTTGAGATGACTACACTTTTTGAGTTGCCGCCAGTTCCCTGAAGATGGCCAGCCTCCAGATGGTTGACAGCTACCTATGGCACACTGAGAAAAAAGGAGTTGGAGCCCCAGCCTCTTATGCCACAACCGCAGCCCCCCAGAAGACTGGAAGACCAGTTTGTGGAGAATGTCTCCCGTTATCCCACTTACTTTATTACCGTTTTGCTGGGGGGGATCTGGGCTGGCCTCCAGCCTTTTGTCGGCCTGTATCGCAAAAGTCCAACAGCGGCGGCTATGGTTACGCTGGGATCCCTTTTGTTGCTTCTATTTGTTTATTTCACCCTGCGAGGCATGACAGGGAATACCTTTTGGCCAGAATAGATACTGGGTTGAGGTTGGGGCCCATGGGCGAAGCTGTGCAGTGGACGCCGGCAGCATAAGCACGCCTCAAGGGGATCCCTCTTTTTCGCCCCACTGCTGACAAGAAGTAAAGTGCTCCGCACCGCTCGCGCGAATGAAAAGTTTGCCCCGGAATGGTGGCGGTCTATGGGCAGGCCAAGCCTCAATTGGCTCTTCAGGGATCCCGGCTGCAAGCTGTAGCGAGGGGATTGGATTTGCCGCTAGCTTGGTAGAGGTGTTCTCCTCCGTTTTTTGAACTCATGGCAGATTGGATCCTGTTGGCGCTGGTGGGTTCTGCAACCTACCTGCTGCTGCAAAAAAGTGTGGCCCGCCTTTCGAAGGTGCCGTGGCGGATCCTGTGGCTGGTGATGATGCTGCCCCCTTTGGTTTGGGTGCTGGGGCGTCAGGTGTTTCAGTACGAATTGCCTCCCTTGCTGATGTTGCTGCTGTTTCTCACCTCCTACTTTACCAGCATGACCTTGGTGAGACGAGGGGGTATTCGACCCTCAACCGGAGGCCCTCGGCCGGAGGTGGAAAACTCCTCTCCAGAAGCGGATCCCTCGCCGGCTGGGGAACCTGAGCCAGAGGAAGAGGAGGAAGACGGCGCCGCAGATCCGGTCTCGCTGGCTCTTGCCCACACCCCCATCTCCGAAGTGCCGCGGGAGAAGCTGAGCCATTGCTTCCCCTGGAACGTCTTTTATTTGCAAAATGTGGAGTACCGCCCCCAGGCGATCATCTGCCGGGGCAACTTGCGGGCGGATCCCAGTGAAGCCTATGAGCGGGTGCAGCAAAACGTGGAAACCACTTTCGGCAAACGCTTTTTGGTGGTGCTGCAGGAGGGGTTTGCCGGTAAGCCCTTTTTTGCCTTGGTGCCCAACCCGGCGGCGCGGCGCTCCCTGGCGGACAGTCGAGAGTTGCCGCTGCTGGCTTTGGGGCTGTTGCTATTCACCTTCTGGACAACCCTCAGTGCTGGGGCCCACGCGGCTGGGGTTAGCCCTGACCGGCTGCTGCATTTGCCCTCTCTGATGAAAGGGTTGCCCTATGCGGTCGGGATCCTTGCCATTTTGGGATCCCATGAGTGGACTCGTTACTGGGTGGCCCGCCGCCACCACATCAAAACCTCGCTGCCCTATTTCATCCCGGTGCCTTTTGTCCTAGGGACTTTTGGGGCGTTTATCCAGTTGAAAGAGCCGGTGCCCAACCGCAAGGTGTTGTTTGATATCGCCGTCGCCGGGCCGCTGGCAGGGAGCCTTGTTGCTTTGGGCATGTTGTTGCTGGGGCTGTTGTTTTCAGCGCCTGCAGATCCTCCCGCGGTGCCGGAGGGGCAGCCGACCCCGATTAGTTTTCATCGCATTGACCCGCGCCTATCGGTGCTGCTGGCAATTCTGGCCCGCATGGTGCTGGGGGATCAGTTGCAGCCGGGGCAGGTGATCGAGCTGCACCCGCTGGCCTTTGCCGGCTGGCTGGGCTTGGTGGTGATTGCCTTTAACCTCATGCCGGTGGGCCAACTGGATGGAGGGCACATTGTCCACGCAGTGTATGGACAGCAGATGGGAGCGAATGTGGGCCGGGTAGCCCGCTGGTTGGTGTTGCTGCTGGCTTTGACGGTGCAGCCTTGGCTGTTGCTCTGGGCGCTGCTGCTGTTTGTGATTTCCAGTGCTGACGAGCCGGCCCTCAACGATGTGACGGAACTGGACGAGGCCCGGGATCTGCTGGGGCTGGGGATGCTAACGCTGCTGGTGCTGATCCTGCTGCCGGTACCGCCGTTTTTGCAAAATGGACTGGGCTTGGCCTAGATCCGGGGTAGGATCCAAACCGCCCCTGACCTCGTTCTCCTCTCATGCAACGCAGCTTAATTGTTCAAAAGTACGGCGGTACCTCTGTCGGCTCTGTGGAGCGTATCCAGGCCGTGGCTCAACGGGTGGCCCACACGGTGAAGGCAGGGCATCGGGTGGTGGTGGTGGTCTCGGCGATGGGGGATGAAACCGATCGCCTTGTGGGCTTGGGGGAGCAGATCTTGCAGGGATCCCCGACCACACCGGCCCAGTTGCGGGAATGGGATATGCTCCTTTCCACCGGTGAGCAGGTGAGCATTGCCCTGGTGGCCTTGGCGCTGCAACGCTTGGGGTGTCCTGCCCTTTCCCTGACGGCAGCCCAGGTGGGCATTGTCACCACTCGGGATCACAGCCGGGCCCGCATTTTGCACATCCACACCGACCGCCTGTGGCAGCACCTGGAGCGGGAAGAGGTGGTGGTGGTGGCCGGGTTTCAGGGCATCACCAGCCTGGCGGAGCTGGAGATCACCACCCTGGGTCGGGGGGGATCCGACACCACGGCGGTGGCCTTGGCAGTGGCTTTGGGAGCAGAGCTGTGTGAGATCTACACCGATGTGCCGGGGATCTTCACCACGGATCCGCGTAAGGTGCCTGAGGCCAGGCTGTTGCCGGAGATCACCAGTGATGAAATGTTGGAGCTGGCCAGCTTGGGGGCCCAGGTGCTGCATCCCCGCTCGGTGGAAATTGCCCGCAACTACGGTGTGAAGCTGCGGGTGCGCTCCAGCTTGGAGCCGTTGCAGGCGGGATGCGAGGGCACTCTCATTCTTTCTCCTCCCCCCCGTCCTCGTGCTGCCGACAGCAGTATCGAGCTGGGCCTGGCGGTGGATACGGTGGAGCTGGATCGGGATCAGGCCAAGTTGGTGTTGGTGGGGGTGCCGGATCGCCCTGGCATTGCCGCCCAGCTCTTTCAGGGGATCGCGGCGGCAGGGGTGAATGTGGATTTGATTTTGCAGTCCCTCCAGTTCACAGCCGCTCACGCCAGCGGGACGGACTCCTTGCCGCAGGGATCCGTGCCCCAGCCCACCAATGACATTGCCTTTACGGTCAGTCGGTCGCAGGTGACCGAGGCTGCAGCCGTTGCCCAGCGGATTGGCCAAGAGCTGCAGTGTGCAGCGGTGATTGTGGATGAGGCGGTGGCCAAAGTCAGCATTGCCGGGGTGGGGATGATGGGCCGACCCGGAATTGCGGCGCAAATGTTCCAGGTGCTGGCCGAGGCCGGGATCAATTTGCAGATGATCTCCATGTCCGAGATCAAGGTGAGCTGTGTGGTGGCTGCGGAGCGGGCCGGTGATGCCGCCTTGGCTCTGGGAGAGTCGTTCCAGGTGATCCCCCACTTGCATCGGGCAAAGATGCCGGCTGCCCCTCAAGACAGCCACCCGGTACGCGGTGTTGCCTTGGATTTGAAGCAATCGCGGCTGGGCCTTCGCAAAGTGCCGGATCGTCCGGGAACTGCCGCCCATTTGTTTGGGCGCTTGGCGGCTGCTGGGATCATCGTGGACACCATCATCCAAAGCCAGCGGGGCTACCACAACGGGATCCCCAGTACCGACATTGCCTTTACCGTGCCTCAGGATCAAGCGATGGCTGCTGAGGCAGTCTGTCGGCAGGTGGCCGAAGAGCTCCAGGCGGCAGGAGTTGACGCGGATCACGACATTGCCAAGGTCAGCATTGTCGGCGCCGAGATGGAAACCTACCCTGGCGTGGCTGCTCGCCTGTTTGCAGCCCTAGCCGAAGCCGGAATCAACATCGAGATGATCGCCACCTCGGAGATCAAGGTGAGCTGTGTAGTGCGCCGGGATCGAGGGATCCCGGCCTTGCAAGCTATTCACCGCGCTTTCCGGCTGGACTGCCCCTAGCCTGCCTTAGGGTTGAGCCGCCAGCAGCAAGGGAAAATGATGGGCGTTGGGGGCGTGCATCACTTGGATCCCCAGATTGGCGCGGTTGAGGAGATCGGCGTAGGTGGGAATGAACCGGCCCTGGCTGTCCAGGATGGACTGGTTGAAGTTCAAGCCGTTCAAGTTAAAGGCCATTATGCCGATACCTATTGCCGCCGCCCAAATCCCCACTGTGGGCAGGGCCGCCATCCAGAAGTGGACGGAACGGCTGTTTCTCAGGCCCAGGCCGGGGAACCCCAGCCGCCCCAAGAACGCGTAGTGCCCGGCCAGGAAGTTGTAGGTGACTTCCTCCTGCCCGAAGCGGTAGCCGGCATTTTGTGACTCTTCTTCCGAGGTCTCGCGGATTAGGCTGGAGATCACCAGGGAGCCGTGCAGGGAGGCCAGCAGAGCGCCGCCAAAGACGCCGGCCACCCCCAGCCAGCTAGCAGGGTGCATGAGGATATTGTGCTCCGCCTGGAAAGCCAGCATGAAGTAGAAGGTGCCGGCGATCCCCAGGGGCAAGCCTTCCGAGAAACTGCCCTGGCCGATGGGGTAGACCAAGAGCACTGCCGTAGCCGCCGCCGCCGGAGCGGAAAACGCCACCGCAATCCAGGGACGCATGCCCAAGCGATAGCTCAGCTCCCACTGCCGGCCCAGGTAGCACCACACCCCGATCAGGAAATGGAGCACGATCAGTTGGTAGGGGCCGCCGTTGTAGAGCCATTCATCCAAAGAGGCGGCTTCCCAAATGGGGTAGAAGTGCAGGCCAATGGCCGCCGACGTGGGCACCACCGCCGCCGAGATGAGATTGTTCCCCCCTATCAAAGAGCCGATCACCGGCTCGCGGATCCCATCCACATCCACCGGCGGAGCAGCAATAAAAGCGATTACAAAACAAAAGGCTGCTGCCAACAAGGTCGGGATCATCAATACGCCAAACCAGCCGATGTAAAGCCGGTTTTCGGTGCTGGTTATCCATTGGCAAAAGCCATTCCAACTCCAGAGCTGCCGTGCAGCCGAGGAGCGGCGAATTACCGTACTCATAGGCCAACTCCTAAAGAGACAAAACCATTCTTTGCTTTGTCGGCTTCCTTGAACGGGGCAAAACTCTTCCCGCGCCGACCGCCAAAAGCGTCTCCTTCTTTCAGGCTAGACAGTTTTAGGGACGCCGACAGGGATCCCTAACTTTCGCAACGGGAATGTGAAAAAAATGGATTTGTCGATACAAATCAGCACCGATATGTTGCAATTTGGAGGTCTTTGAGAGCTTCCCGGCGAAGGTCGGTCACTGGCAGTTGATGGCAGCCAAGCTTGAGCAGACGTTTCTTAAGGATAGGTTTAGGAAAGAGGTGCCGTCCGGGACCTGCTTTTTTTCCTCCAGAATCCTAGACAGAGAAAAAATCCTGCAAGCACTTCACCTGCAGGGATCCCGACTGCAAAGCACGGATGGCAGCCGCAGTGGCTTTGGCCCCTGCCAAGGTGGTCACCAGAGGGATCTTGTAGGCCAGGGCAGTGCGGCGGATCTTTTGGCCATCTTGCTGCGCCTCGACACCGGAAGGGGTGTTGATAATGAGCTGAATCTGGTGATTTTTGATGGCGTCGATGACGTGGGGCCGTCCCTCGTGCAGCTTGAGGACTTTGTCCACCGGGATCCCGTGCTCGGCTAAAACTTTTTGGGTTCCTTCGGTGGCCAACAGGCGAAAGCCCAGCCCCACAAACTCGCGGGCTACCGGGACGACCGCCTGTTTATCCCGGTCGCTGACGCTGATGAACACCGTCCCCTGGAGAGGCAGATTCTGCCCCGCCGCCAGTTGGGCTTTGGCGTAAGCGCGGCCAAAGTCCGTGTCAATGCCCATCACCTCACCGGTGGAGCGCATCTCCGGCCCCAGCAGCGTGTCGGTGCCGGGAAACTTGTGGAAGGGCAAAACCGCTTCTTTGACGGCAATGTGGGAGGGGATCACCTCCTGGGTAAAGCCCAGCTCGGCTAGGGTTTTGCCGCTCATCACTTGAGCGGCGTAGTCTGCCAGCGGATGGCCGATGGCCTTGCTGACAAAGGGGACGGTGCGGGAGGCGCGCGGATTGGCCTCCAGGATATAGACTTGACCTTTTTGGACGGCGTATTGCACGTTGATCAGGCCCACCACCTTCAGAGCTTGGGCCAACTTCACCGTCCACTCGCGGATCACCCGCAGCACCTCGGGGCTGAGGGTGCGGCTGGGCAATACACAGGCCGAATCGCCCGAGTGGATCCCGGCCTGCTCGATGTGCTCCAGAATGCCGCCGATGGTAACAGCGCCGGTGCGGTCGGCAATGGCATCCACATCCACCTCCACCGCCTCTTCCAGGAACTGATCCACCAGCACCGGACGATCCGGATCCACCGCCACCGCCAGTTGCATGTAGCGCTGCAGGTCTTGGTCGGAATAGACGATCTCCATGGCTCGTCCCCCCAAGACGTAGCTGGGCCGCACCACCACCGGATAGCCGATGCGGCGGGCAATTTCCAAGCTTTCTTCCACGCTGCGGGCAATGCCGTTGGCCGGTTGGCGAATATCCAACTCCCGCAAGATGCGCTCGAAGCGCCCCCGATCCTCAGCAATGTCGATGGAGTCGGGGGAAGTTCCCCAGATGGGAGCCTGGGCTGCTGCCAGCCCCTGCGCCAGCTTGAGCGGGGTTTGGCCGCCAAATTGCACGATCAGGCCCACCGGCTGCTCCGCATCCACCAAGTTCATCACCTCTTCATGGGTGAGAGGCTCGAAATAGAGGCGATCGGCGGTGTCGTAGTCGGTGGAAACGGTTTCCGGGTTGGAGTTGACCATGATCGCTTCGTAACCCAGGCGGCTGAGGGCAAAGGCAGCATGACAACAGCAGTAGTCGAATTCGATCCCCTGGCCGATGCGGTTGGGGCCACCTCCCAAGATCATCACCTTCTCTTTGCGGGCCGGGAAAATCTCCGACTCGCTCTCGTAGGTAGAGTACTGGTAGGGGGTAGCAGCCTCAAATTCGGCGGCGCAGGTATCTACAGTTTTGTAGGTGGGGATCACCCCCAGGCTTTTGCGGCAGGCCCGCACCTGATGTTCCGTGGATCCAGTGAGGTGGGCAATTTGTCGGTCGCTGAAGCCCATTTGCTTGAGGTGTCTCAAGTCGTCAGCGCTCAGGGATCCCAGCTCCCGCCCCTTGAGGGCTTGCTCCACCTCCACCAACTCCTGTAGCTTGTCGATAAACCAGGGATCGATGTGGGTGAGTTGGGCAATCTCCTGGGCAGAAAAGCCCATGAGCAGAGCGGTGCGGATGGTGAGCAGGCGGAAGGGGTTGGGGGTGCGCAGGTTGGCCCGCACTTCCTCCGGCTTGGGGAAAACCTCCGGCCTATCGCTGCCAAAACCGGGACGGTCGATTTCCAAAGAGCGCAGGGCCTTCTGGATGGATTCTTGAAAAGTGCGGCCAATGGCCATCGCCTCCCCCACCGATTTCATCTGGGTGGTGAGAACCGGCTCTGCGCCGGGGAATTTTTCAAAAGCAAAGCGAGGGATCTTGGTGACCACATAGTCGATGGTGGGCTCGAAGCTGGCCGGAGTTTTGCGGGTGATGTCGTTGGGGATCTCCGGCAGCGTGTAGCCCACTGCCAATTTGGCGGCAATTTTGGCGATGGGAAAGCCGGTGGCCTTGCTGGCCAAAGCAGAAGAGCGGGAGACCCGCGGGTTCATCTCGATCACCCGCACCTCGCCGTTGGCAGGGTTGACGGCAAATTGCACGTTGGATCCCCCGGTCTCTACGCCAATTTCGCGCATGATGGCGATGGCATAGTCCCGCAGCCGCTGGTATTCCTTGTCGGTGAGGGTTTGGGCCGGGGCCACGGTGATGGAGTCGCCGGTGTGCACCCCCATTGGGTCGATGTTTTCTATGGAGCAGATGATCACCACGTTATCCGCCAGATCCCGCATCACCTCCAGCTCAAACTCTTTCCAGCCGATGACCGATTCCTCCACCAAGATTTGGGAAACGGGGCTGGCTTCCAAACCGGCGGCGCAGATCTCTTCAAACTCCTCCTGGTTGTAGGCCACCCCACCACCGGTGCCCCCCAGCGTGTAGGCCGGGCGGATGATGAGGGGATAGCCGATCTCCTGGGCAATCTGCTTGGCTTCTTCCAGGGTGTGGGCCAGGCCAGAGCGGGGCACGGCCAAGCCAATCCGCTGCATGGCTTGCTTGAAGAGATCCCGGTCTTCGGCTTTTTCAATGGCCTCCCGCTTGGCCCCAATCAACTCCACCCCGTACTGCTCCAGGATCCCTTGCTGGGCCAGTTGCACCGCCACGTTGAGGGCCGTCTGGCCGCCCATGGTGGGCAGCAAAGCATCAGGGCGCTCCCGCTCGATAATTTTGGCCACAAAGTCCACCGTCACCGGCTCGATGTAGGTGCGCTCCGCCATACTGGGATCCGTCATGATGGTGGCGGGGTTAGAGTTGACCAAAACGACCTCATAGCCCTCTTCCCGCAGGGCTTTGCAGGCTTGGGTGCCCGAGTAGTCGAATTCGCAGGCTTGGCCAATGACGATCGGCCCCGCTCCAATGAGCAAGATTTTGTGGATATCGGTGCGGCGCGGCATAGGGATCCCACCAGGTGGCAGAGTCAGCCTTCTATTGTAGAGGTCACCTGCAGGTCAAGTTGCTCATCGGGATCCCTCTTTTTTGAGTGTTGCGCTTTCAAAGGCTATGCACAGCAGGCAGAGCTTGGATCCCTGGCAGGCAGGAGTTCTCTGGGGCAACCCGCAAAAGGGCAGCTTCTTCATCAGTATCAATAGACGGGAAAACTTGAACTTTAGATGATATCAATGCTATCGTCGCAGCAAAGCCGCCCAGGGATCTGCCGATCGAGGAAACGCTCTATGGCCACGTTAATTGTTCGCAATGTTGACGAAGCCATTGTCAAAGCTCTCAAACAAAGGGCTAGTCGTCACGGCGTTAGTGCAGAGGCCGAACACCGCAAAATCCTAGAGCAAGTCTTACTCCAGCCTGCGAAACAGTCCTTTGCCGAAGTGCTCAGATCGATACCTAACGTTGGCAACGATTCAGACTTTGAGCGGGTGCAAGATAACACTGCCCATGACGTATTTGCTTGACACTAACGTCATCAGTGAGCTGCGCAAACACAGTCAAGCCAACTCCGGGGTTCAAGAATTTCTTCAAACTGCCATTGAGCAAGAGGCCCGCATCTACATCAGCGTGATCACGCTGGGCGAACTCCGCCGAGGCGTTGAACTCATGCGCCATCGCGGCGATCATCTGCAAGCCAACCTTCTGGAGAGGTGGCTGCAAACGGTTGTCGATGACTATGCCGATCACATTCTTGATTTCACAATTACCGAAGCCCAGGTATGGGGAAGCCTGTGCGTACCTCACTCTCAAAATGCGATTGACAAACAACTGGCTGCTACAGCCTTGGTTTACGGACTTACCCTGGTTACTCGCAATGTCCGTGATTTTGCCGGGACAGGGGTACCTCTCATTAACCCATTTAGACCCTCATAACAAGCCGCGGTAGCGAATAAAGATCAAAACTGCCGCCCAGGATCCCAGCGCCACCTTGATGGCTACCAAAATGTTAAGAATCGGGATCCAACCGCCGCTAAACAGATCCCCCAACTCCCCTCTAGGCAATTCC
This sequence comes from Synechococcus sp. R55.7, assembly GCF_047461955.1. Lineage (NCBI taxonomy): Bacteria > Bacillati > Cyanobacteriota > Cyanophyceae > Synechococcales > Synechococcaceae > Synechococcus > Synechococcus sp. R55.7. Next base: position 15,255 of record NZ_JANSIC010000001.1, on the reverse strand, counting down.
CAGCCGGCCAGAGCCATCACAGCCACCCCGATAAACGCCACCACCGACAGCTTCTCCCACATCGCAGCCCGCCACCGTTTGTAGATGGCCTCCATCCAGGCGGAAGAGGCGGTGATCGCCACCAAGCCAATGGCCGTCCCCCCCGCCACCCCGGCAGCAAAGCCCCCGCCCGGCGTCAGGTGCCCTCGAATGGCCAGCTCCACCGCGATCAAAGCCGAAATGGTGGCTCCCACTCGCGCCAACACAATCGAGGGAATATCGGTAAATTGAGCTACATTGGCTGTCGGCTGCTCATCCGCCAGCAGATATTGGGCGCCCAAAATTGCCGTGGAAAACACCACCACTTCAAAGACCGTATCGTAGAGGCGGTTGCGCAGAATGAGACCCGTCACCGTGTTGGGCACACCGCTTTCGCTGGCCAGAATCTCCACTGCCTCGACTAAGGCCACGCCCGCTGTGGGATTGGGGGAAACGGATCCCGCCTCGCCCACAATGAGCTGTAGGGCTGCCAGCAGCACCGCTATCCCGTACACCCACTTCATGTCGCCATCACCTCAGCGGCCAGAGCTTGCTGCGCCAAAATGGCCTGCAGGCGGGGCACGCGTGTAACCAGGCGATACTCTGCTGCTTCTCCGGCGGGCTCAAGGGCAATGGTGTGTACCTCCCGGCTGCGAAGAGCAGCCACCAACGCCTCCGAACTCCCATAGGCGGTCAACTCCAAGCGCATGTGGTACCGCTGTAGCCCTTGGCGCATCTGCTGTAACAACTGCCGTGCTGCTGAGGTACTGGCCTCCAGCACAGGGCTGCCTTCGAGAACGCCCAGGCGCATGCTCAGCGAAGAGCGCACCGCAATGGCGTAGAGGGTAATAGAAAGCATGGTGCCCACCAGTGCCTCGGTCAGGGCCACATCCGCCGCCCCAAACAGCGCGTAGATCAAGGCGGCAATCGTCCCCAGGATCCCTCGCATTACCAAGGCGTGGTAGGGATTGGTCTGAGTCACCACCAAGCTTGCCGTCAGGGGCAGGAGTAACGCCATCACCAGCAACAGGGTCTCTTCCATCCTGCCCTCCTATAGGGACTTGCGCTGCGAGCAAAACGCCAGCACATAGCCCAGAATGGTATTCCAAATAGCCAGGGAGATCAGTGCCAACACCAACAGGGGCCATTCCCGTGGGATCCGCAACAGCAGCCCCAGCATGATGCTCATAGAGCCCAGGGTGTCCGACACCGAAAGGCCGTGCAGCTTAAATAAAATCGAGCGATCCCCAAGGAGCGGCGCCGTTCCCCACAGCCAAAACAGCACACCAATCCCAAACAACAGATAGCTCAGACCTTCCACCCAGACTTCCATACCTACCCCCAGGGCCTTTCTAAAGCATTTCCAGCCGTTTCAGTACATGAGCCAAGAGCATTAAGGCCGCATTGCCCACCGACAAAATCAAAACCCCCACAATCCCGATCATCCAATCATCCCGCACCACCGACACCACCAAAATCAGGATGGCCGTCTTTGTGGCCAAGCTGGCAAAGGCGAGCATCGTCTGCCAAATATCTTCCTTCAGCCAAGCGGCATACAGGGGCAAGCACAGCGTTAGGGTCAGGAGAAACAGCAGTAGGTTCACACGTCCTCCCGCGGCTTGAGCACATGGACTTCATAAGTGCCTTGGGCATTGCAATTGAGCACGATGGTTTTGGGCGTGAAGGTAATTAAAAAGATATCCAGAAACACCAGCCCTGCTGAACGGTTGGGCAGGGTTTGTTTGTATACAACTTCCTCAACAGTGTGGGGCTTGAGGATCATCTCGAAGGCTTCCCAGTAGGCTCTTGGGATGGCGAGAAGAATTTCCTGGAGCACTCGCCCCCAATCCCGCCATTGCACCGGTGCGGAAGCCTGGCGCGGCAGCAGCAACGTTGCCGCCACCCCGATGGCCACATTGTCCCAGCTCAGATTGCCCGTCAGCAGAAACCAAATCAAGAGGCGCAGGCCGATCTCCAATAGACCCAACTCAGGGTAGCGTCCCATAGTTCCCCACAGCTAACAGAGCCCAAACCAGCACCAACACTATGCTCAAGCCGCCCACCACTGTTTCCAGCCCTTCGTTCACCGACCCTCCCTTCAGAGGGATCCGCTCCCAAAACCAGCCTAGGGGGATCCCAACGCCCAAACTGAGGAGTGCCTTGAGAAGATTGTCAGCGCCATAGGCCGCCGGTAGCCAGCCCCAGAGCAAGCCCCCACCCCAAAGCACCAGTGCCACTTTATCTTGCCAAGGAGTTGCAGAGGTGGTTGCCCCCTTCATTGGAGAAACAGGTGCCCGCAGCACTCGCACGCCTAAACAAGTGGTGCCGACGGTAACCCCCACCAGCAGCCACTCGTGCCAGGGATCCAGAGCAGACAAGCTGAGGGCCTTGGCCGCATACCCCAAACTGCCGGGTACCCCTGCCAGGGAAGCCGTCCCCAAGAGCAGCATCGGCCAACGCCAGGGATGGGTCACGCTTGTTCCAACAAACAGCAAGGGCTTTGCCAACCCATGGGCAAGACCGTACAAACCTGCCCATTGAGGGGCAGCAATCACAAATCCCATCTGCGATACCGAGCTCCAGGCGAGAAGGTGCTGGGGCGTGCTCGCCATCAAGGCCAGTAGGATCCCGAAAACGGCTGAACCAGCGCTCAAGTAGGGCAACCCCTGGGCCAAGACCGGCGAAGCCTCGCTGCAGCGCACCAAAGCCATGGCTCCTGCTTTGGTCGTAAAACCGCTGAGCACCGCCGCAACAACGGGATCCGCGGTAACGTAGGTGAGGGGCAGCCACAGGCCGGCAACGAAGATCGCCCCCTTGGCCAAAAGACCCACAGCAATCAGCGCCAAGGCCGTGGGGTCGGCCATAGCCAAACTGCTCATCGCCAGGGATCCCGTGCGCACATAGACCAGGATTGCGCCCATCAGGTAGAAGAGCATGGCCACATTGCTCATGAAAAGGTAGCGCAGCCCCACCCAGAGCTGGCGATCGCGGTGCGGAGCATTTTCTTCCACTGTGGGTTGGCCCTCAGCCCGCCGCCCATAGGTCAGCAGCAAAAACACGCCGATGCTGAGCACCTCCAGGGAAACGTAGACGCTGATCAGGTCGGCACTGATGACGACAGCATTGGCGCTACCGTGCACGATCAGTAGCTGCATGGCCAGAAAGCGGCTGCCCGCAAAGCGTCTATCCAAATACAGGGCCACTCCTAGCGTGACCAGGCCGTGGGCCAAGAGCATCGCTGCTCCATTGGCATCGATCCGCAGCGTCACCCCGAAGTGATCCAAAAGCTGCAGCTCCAAGGGCGCAGCGGTTGTGCCGGGCAAGCCCCCCTGCTGCACCGCATAGACCACCGTCAGCGCGGCCATCCCCACCAAGCTGGGACGGGTCAGGGCCGGCATCAAGTAGGTTGTGAAGGCCAGCAGAAAGGGCAATGCCACCCACACCAGCGTCAGCTCAGTCATCGGTAAAAGTGCTCTGCGCCCCTGACGCGACTGCCTGTTCGATGCTCTCGACTTCGAGGGTGGGATGATTGCGGGACAGCTTCATCACCCCCACCAACATCAAGGCTTGTACCGATAGGCCAATGACGATGGCCGTGAGGATGATCCCCTGAGGCACCGGGTCGGCATAGTCCAGCTCGCGCCAGGGTTTGTAGATGGGGGTGAACACACCGCTCCGGGCTGCCCAGATCACGAAGAAGGCGATGACCCCGGTGCTCATAACATCCATAGACAGGATCTTCATAATGAGGTTGCGCTTGACCACGACTCCCCAGAAGCCAAGGAAGATCGTGAGGATGACGGCGGCACTTAACATGGACACCTCGCTTGCTGCGCTCGAGCTATCTGGTCGCTCAGTCGTTCTAAGGCTACGCCCGCTACGTGACCAGTATCCAGCTTCCGCAGCCGCGGCAGCCAGATAGCCTGTGGCCGGCTGCAACGCTGCCGGGATCCCCATCTCCCCAGCAAGACCGGGATCCCGAATTCGAAAGAGCTGCAGCTCCCAATGGGCAACTTGCTGCAACTTCTTGCCAGCTCTGGAGCTTGGTGGGATCCTGGTCATACACCTCTCATGCCAAGGTCGGAATTCATGGCTGCTGTTCGCAGTTTAAGTTGTAATTTAATGGCCTTGGCGGAACCGACTTCTGGATGCTGAAGATAAGGTGTTGGAGAAGGGGGTTGTAAAAGCCGTGATGCTGCCGGTGGCGGAAGCAGAAGCCCTGATTTTGCAGGCGGCTCAGCCGCTGGGCCCAGAGTGGGTGGAGCTGGGATCCGCCCAAGGCCGCGTTCTCAGCCAAACTGTGTATAGCCCCCAGGATTTTCCGGCCCATCCCACCTCCAGTATGGATGGCTATGCCGTGCGCCATGAAGATGTGCAAGCGGGGATCCCTTGTGAGCTGCAGGTGATTGAGACTCTCCCCGCCGGAAAGGCACCCACCCGAGAGCTCCAGCCTGGACAAGCGGTGCGTCTCTACACCGGCTCCCTCTTGCCCAGCGGTGCGGACACCGTGGTGATGCAGGAATACACGCAGCAACCTTCGCCAGGAACCGTTCGCCTCTTGCAGCGTCCGCAGCGGGGCCAATTTGTCCGGCCTCAGGGAGACTTTGCCCGCCAGGGGGATCCCCTCCTGCCGGCAGGGCAGGCTTTGGGCGGAGCGGAGCTAGCCGTTTTGGCCGCCATCCGACAGGCGATGGTGCCGGTGTTTCGTCAGCCCCGGGTAGCCCTGTTCTCGACAGGGGATGAGCTAGTGCCCATCCAGCAGGTGCCGGGGCCGGGGCAGGTCGTGGATTCCAACCAGTACGGCCTGGCGGCTCTGGTCAAGGCAGCGGGTGGGATCCCGATCCAGTTGGGCATCGTGCCGGATCGGCTCCAGGTGTTGCGGCAGGTCGTCCAGCAGGCCCTGGCCTCCGCCGATGGGGTGATCTCTTCCGGAGGGGTATCGGTGGGGGATTTTGACCTGGTGGAAAAGGTGCTGGAGGAGTTGGGAGGCGAGATTTTCATCCGCAGCGTGGCCATCAAGCCGGGCAAACCCCTGACGGTGGCTCGTTTTCCCAATCCCCACGGCCCCCCCAAGCTCTACTTTGGCCTGCCGGGCAACCCTGCCTCTGCCCTGGTGACCTTCTGGCGCTTTTTGCACCCGGCCCTGCGAAAAATGGGCGGATCCCTGCCCCCCTACTGGCAGATCCTCTCCGCCTTCAGCCCGGTGGATCTGCATGCCGACGGTCAGCGGGAACACTATCTCTGGGGACGGCTGCAGGTCAGGCCTGAGGGGATCCGATTTCAGCCCGCCGCCAACCTCAATTCCGGCAATCTCATCAGTCTGGCCGGCTGTAATGCCTTGGCTGTGCTGCCAGTAGGGACAACCCAGATCCCTGCTGGTTCGCCCGTTCAGGTGCTGCAACTGCCCTGAAGATCCCTAGCCCTCCTCTCGCTGCTGCTGGAATAGCCGCCATAGTCAATCCAAATAACAATGAGACGCTAGCCAGTACAACAGTTCCGTCTGCAACAGCGGACCGCAGGCCTTATCACTTCATCCACAGAAGTTCCTCTATCAGCATGCATCCTTGCCCTCTTGAGAGCACTAAAGTCACCCTCAATCTCATTCAAGTCTGGCGAGGGCCTCAGCAAAAAACCACCTCCTGCCCTGCCGCTTTCATCAAACCCTTTATCCTTCCCTTCCGTTCGCCGAGCAGGCCCTAGGCCTTTGAATCGGCCCATTGCCCAGAGTCAATACAGATGTCCTCTCCAAACTCGGCATTTAGTGTCCCTCAAGTTCTTCCGCATTCGAGCTACTTGAAAAAGCGTCGGGGCTATCAAACCCCCTCTCTCCTTCTTCCTACCGGCTACTCAGCTCTCTCTCTTCCCATAAACTTTCTCCCCTCTCTTTGGCCAAGCATAAAACAGGTGCGTATCTCCCCAAACCCTGTCTCGTCATTCTCTCATCATTCGCGTCAGCGGTGCAGAGCCCATTGTAAGCTAAACTCTCACTTCCATACTTCTGAACCAACTCCCTCAAGACCCTAGAGTCGTTGATTCTCTCTTGGATTCTCTCTTGCCAATCCCGCTCTCGGTGCCTTAACTCTTTTTTTTCGCGTTGTTTTCATCTTCCTAAGAGCATAGTAAATAGCGCTGGGATGGACGCCAAACCTCTGGGCTCTATCCTTCAGTCGAGCTTCTGGGTACTGTTCTACGTCTTGCTGCAGAGCGACCAAGTCTATCTTTCGCTTCCGAGTCTTGACTTTTGTCGGCCTCAGGTCTTCTCGGTTCAGCCAGCGATAAACCGTTGCACGACTGACTTTGTACATCTGTGCAGCTGCAGTGGGGCTGCCCCCTTCCTGGACATACCCTACGACTCTCTCTCTCAGGTCTAAGCTATAGGTCATGAAGCTTCCTCCTGAGGTCTACCCCCACGTCATCTTGCCTTTAACACCGTCTCATTGTCAACTGAATTGACTACAACTACACAGACCTGCTTTGTGGTCATTTCAAATGGCACCTGTCTTGCCTTTTGTCTGCCGTCGTCGAGAGAGGGGGCAGCGGCACAGAGGACTAGGAAGGAGGGGGGAGACCGTCTCGAACAGACCTAGAGTAGGCCTGCTGCACCGCCTGGTAGCGCCGTTTGAACGCCTGCTGCTGCACCTTGTGATCCACAATGGGATCCGGATAGCCACAACTTCGCCGTTCCCGCAAAGCCCAGGCTCCCTTGGGGTCATCTCCCACCCACAGCAGAGCCGGCGTATCCAGCCGTGCCAGCTCCGGCAGATAGCGACGGATGTACTCTCCTTCCGGGTCATAGCGGGCTGCTTGCGTGGCCGGGTTGAAGATGCGCAGGGGCTTGGGATCCGTGCCCACACTGGCGCTCCACTGCCAACCGCCGTTATTGGCCGCCAGATCCCCATCCACTAGCTTTTGCATAAAGTAGCGTTCCCCCCAGCGCCAATCGATAAGCAGATCCTTGGTCAGGAAGCTGGCCACAATCATGCGGCAGCGGTTGTGCATCCAGCCAGTTTCGTTCAGTTGGCGCATGGCCGCATCCACAATGGGGTAGCCCGTCTGACCGGTGCACCAGGCCTGAAACCAGTCCTGCCGATTGTCCCACTCCAGGGCGTCGAAGGCTCGTCGATAGGCTCCGGTTTCCACGTGGGGCCAGTGGGCCAAGACATGCTTGTAAAACTCTCGCCAGCACAGCTCCTGCCGCCAAGTTTGCAAGCTGCTTTCGGCCTCTTGGCTGCGCACCTCGGCTTCCACCTCCCGCGTGGCTTGCCACACCTGGCGAATGCCGATCGTTCCCCAGCACAAGTGGGGGCTCAGTAGAGAAGTGCCCGGCTCAGCCGGGAAGTTGCGGGCTCGCTCGTAGTCCAAAATGCGCAAACCCTGACAAAAGTCTTCCAAAAGGGCTTGAGCCGCTGCTTCCCCCGCTGCTGGGATCCGCTGGTCGCAGACAAAGCCCAAATCTGCCAAAGTCGGTAGAGGCTGCGCTTTTAGTCCCGATACCGGCTGCAGACCCTCGGGGGTTGGGTAGGGATCCCGCTTGGGCAAGCTCGCCCACCTGCGCCAGAAGGGAGTGAAGACCGAATAGGGCTCCCCCGCCTGGGTCAACACTTCCCCCGGCCCGTGCAGCAGCATATCTTGGTAGGAGAAGGACTGGATCCCGGCTGCGGCCAAACTGGCCTGCACTCGACTCTCTTGCTGTAGGGCGAACGGCTCCCCATCGGCATTCCAAAACACGGCCCTGGCTCCCAGGTCTGTGGCCAAGCACCGCAACTCCACCGAGGGATCCCCCAGCCGCCAGATCAGTGGGATCCCCATCTGGGCGTAGCGCTCTTGGAGCTCTTGCAGAGCCTGAAGCAAAAAGGCCACCCTAGCTGGGGCCATGTCCGACCGTCTCAGCATCTGCGGGTCGAAAATGAAGACAGGCACCACCTGAGAGCTGCGCTGGGCTGCCTCATGAAGAGCTGTGTTGTCCCCTAACCGCAGATCGCGACGATGCCAAAGCAAAACGGGGGAAGTCATAGGCTGCCAAGCAATGGGATCCCATCTTGGCCGGTTGCCACCGCCCCTTTCAACTCACTCCCCCCAAGGCTGGGAGCCGGGGCGGCCAGAAGCTACATTCTAAAGAACCTTGAAGAACCCTATCAAAGCTCTAGACTGTCGAACACCCGACTGGGACAATAGCGGCAGCGCTCCTCTGGCTTTTGCTGGCCATCACTGTATCCCATCGCGTAAGCTGTATCCCCCAACATCACCACAAGCTGAGTCAGCTTCAGGGAAAGCAACGGGTCAAGCGGCTCCGTCACATTCAGCATAAACTGCTCAATGGAGCGCCGCAGCGCCTCTGGCGTCTTGATCATCACGTCTCCATCCATCCATCGATGGCTTTAGGTATTCATACTCAAGGCAAGATGGACATGGACTCAGGATAAAGGTGGAAGGAAGAGATGCTCGTAGCATTGGCTACTGTTCTTGGGATCGAGCCGGCAAGGGCTGAGCTCCACACCAGCCAGAGCAGGCTTGCGGATGATGTTAGCCTAGGTATCCAAAAATGGCGACAGCGCGACGGGTGGCACGGGTAGCAGAGCTGATCAAACGAGAGGTCAGCCAAATCCTGCTCTCGGAGATCAAAGATGACCGGGTTGGGGCAGGGATGGTCAGCATTGTGGATGTCGAGGTTTCCAATGACCTGCAAAACGCCCGCATCTTCGTCAGCATTTATGGGGATGAGACAGCTCAACACCGAGCTATGGAAGGGCTAGCAGCGGCCACACCCTTTGTGCGGCGGGAAATCGGCCAGCGCCTCAGCCTGCGACGGGTGCCAACGGTGGTGTTTTTGCAGGATCGCTCTTTGGAGCGGGGATCCCGCGTTTTGGCTCTGCTTAACCAACTGAGACAGACCTCTGAGGCCCAGGAACCGGAGGGATCCCAAGCTGGGGTTGAGGACACCGCCGAGGGCGAAGAAAACGAATCGAGCGGCGAATAGTTGCACCATTTCGAGGGATCCGCGCTGGAGCTCAGCCTGCTTTGCACGAGAGAGCAAAGGATCTGCCTTGATGGCCACTAGATAGAGGGGCCTTTGCTTTGCAGCAATGCGGACAACATGAAAGAAAGATTTTTTACCGTTCG
>NZ_JANSIC010000001.1:3178-6017 GCF_047461955.1 Synechococcus sp. R55.7 | reverse complement strand
GGCCTTTGCTTTGCAGCAATGCGGACAACATGAAAGAAAGATTTTTTACCGTTCGTGTCGCGTAAGCGGGCCCTGAAGTTTTTGGATTTGTTAGGCTTAAGGGAGCTATACAGCCCTTCCCCCGATCGTCTATCCGTACAGGACTCCATGTCTGCGGCACACTTGCGCAAACCAGAGCGCTCTGCTCCAAAGGGCAGCGGCGTTGTTGTGGTCAACCTGCGAAAGGGCTGTAAGGTTGCTGTCCATGCCTTTCCTGCCTTTTCATGGATGTTCAAAGCCCACTGCAACCGGATCCCTCTCTAGGGGGTGCTACTCCACTCCAAGCTCTGCAGGCCCTAAACCAGAGTGTTACCGAAGCTTTGGTTTCCTGCTTGAAAGGGCAACCCCAACAGGCCACTCAGCACCTTTTGCTGGCTCTGCCGCAGCTCATGGCGGCTCTGGGGGCCTTGAGGCAAAAATCTTCCCTTCGCGTAAGCGGGCCGGAGGCCTTGGCCGAGCCTGCAGGTTGCCCTTCAGAAGCCAAGCCCAAGCGCATCATGCACATCGAAGGCAATCGCGTGGAAGTGTGGGTGGATAACCAAATTCGCAGCAGTTGGAGCATTTGGTCGGTGGGAGATCTCAAGGAAGTCTGTCGGCTGGCAGAAGAGTTCGACTGTGGCCTCAGCTATTCTCTAGGAGGAAACTCAGAGTCTCAGTCGGAGATGCTGCTGTTGCCCTCCAATTCTGCTGATTTGTCCGACCGGCTCTCCAACCCCGTTCACGTAAGCGGGCCGGAGGCCCCAGGCTCTGCCGCCTAGCACCCCCAGCTTCGGTTGCTGCTTTTGCTGTTCAAATCCCCATGGCAGAACCCCAACGGCTACAGAAGCTCTTGGCTCAGCAGGGATTGGCCTCGCGTCGCCAGGTGGAAGCCTGGATCCTGGCCGGGCGCGTTCGGGTCAATGGGAAGGTGGTCACTGAGCTGGGCTCCAAAGCCGACCCAGAGCGGGATTGCATCGAGGTGAATGGGCAAGTGATCCCTTTGGCCAAGGATCCGGCGCGCTATGTTTTGCTCCTGCACAAGCCAGTGGGGGTTTTGTCAACCTGTGCAGATCCTTGGGGACGCAAGACGGTGCTGGATCTGCTCCCCCCATCTTGGAAACGGCAAACCCGCCTCTACCCGGTGGGCCGGCTGGATGCGGACAGCAGTGGCGCTTTGCTGCTCACCAATGATGGCGACTTGACCTTGAAGCTGACCCATCCGCGCTATCATCTGCCCAAAACCTACCGGGTACAGGTACAAGGGCATCCGAGTCAGGCCACTCTGCAACATTGGCGAGACGGAGTAGACTTAGAGGGGTACACCACTCTGCCGGCGGAGGTGGAGTTTTGTCCTGCCCCGGATTTCCGGCAAAGGGAGCATCCCAATTGCTCCTGGCTGAGGGTGGTGTTGTTTGAGGGACGCAACCGGCAAATTCGGCGGGTGGCGGAGCGTCTTGGGCATCCGGTGCTCAGCTTACATCGGGAGGCCATTGGCCCACTGGGCTTGGGCAACCTGAAAGCAGGCCAGTTCCGCCAGTTGGATCCCCATGAGCTCCAAGCTTTGCTGGCCCCTCTCACCGGGCACAGCAGCTCATCCTCGCTCGGGAAGCGCCCTCTAAGGCCTCCGGCCCGCTCACGCGATTAGCTCGTCAGAGCCTCTAACTGAGTGCAAACTCTCACAGTAGCCTCCTTTCTTCCGCAGGTGGCCAAATGATGCAAGAGCCAGCACACTCTTTAGAAGCCCTGGGATCCCTGTTGCGGCAAACACGGGAGGCACGGGGACTGACGTTGACAGAAGTAGCTAACGATACCTTCATTCGCTGCCAATATCTGCAGGCGCTGGAGGAAGCTGACTTGAGCCGGTTACCGGAGCCGGTGTATGTGCAAGGGTTTCTCAAGCGCTATGCCGACTATTTGGGGTTGGATGGCGAAACCCTCTCTCGGCGTGCCTCTCCGCTTTTATCGGCCAAAACCCCCCGCGCGCCAGCTCCTCTTGCTGTTGTCGGCCAGCAACCTGCCTTTGCCCTGCGCCCTCTCCACCTTTGGGCCGCTTATGTGGTGCTGATTGTGCTGACGGTGGGGGGATTGTCGGCTCTTTTGGAAGGCACAGGCAATCCCTTTGGGCGTTGGCTGGTGAGCCTGTCAACGGTCAGTCGGGAGGGATCCGGCCAGCAACCGCCTGCTGCCAACTCCCCGGATCCCACTCTGTCGGCAGCTCAGCCCACGGCCCGCCAACTGTTTCCCACCCTCGACCAATGGACGCGCATTCAGGGCGTCTTCCCCGAGGTCTTGGAAGCTCACTCAGGGGGGGCGGGGCGCAAGCCGGTGCGTCTGGATATTCGCGTTGTGGAGCGCCCTTCCTGGTTGCGGGTCATCGCCGATGGGCAAACGGTTTTTGAGGCCACCTTACAGCCAGGGGCCGAGTTGAATTGGGAAGCGGAGCAGTCAATCGTGTTGCGTACCGGCAATGCGGGCGGTGTGTTGGTGACCTTTAACGACCGGGAGCTTGGAGTGATGGGCCGATTTGGGGAAGTGAAAGAGCTGATGTTCGAGCCGGGGTTGGATATTCAGTCGCTGCAGTAGGAACCCAGCCAAATGATCATCCCGTTGCGCTTGGCGTTATCGGCGGCAGAGTAGGAGCAATCTCCCACCCTTGGGAGCCAAGCTGCTGCAGCAGGTGCCGGACTTTGTCGATGTCTTTATCGCCTGGCCGACGTTCCACACCACTGGAGAGGTCGATGCCGCTTGGCTGCAGGTGGCTGAGCGCCTGCAGAACATTGTCCGGGTTCAGCCCACCAGCCAGTAGCCAAGGCAAGGGCAG
>NZ_JANSIC010000001.1:1520-3078 GCF_047461955.1 Synechococcus sp. R55.7 | reverse complement strand
GCAAGTTCTGGCCAATTCAGGGTTCGCCCCGTTCCCCCCGCCTGTTGGGGGTGATAGGCATCCAAAAGCAGCACCTCCACACAGTCTCGGTAGAGATTGGCCACTTCCAGATCTTGCGGCTGGCGGACGCGCAGGGCCTTGATGCGGCGGATCCCGGGAAGCCATTCCCCCAATTGCTGACAATCTTGCGGGGATTCTTGGCCATGCAACTGGACAGCCGTGAGGCCCACCGTTTCCACCCAGGCGGCGATGGCGCGGGGATCCTGATCCAGAAAGACCCCTACTTTTTCCACGTGGTCGGGCAGGGATCCCACCCAACGAGCCATTTCCGAGAGGGGCAAATAGCGGGGGGTATTGGGCACCGCGATGAACCCAAGGGCACTCACCCCCAGCGCGGCGATGGCCTCCGCCTGATCCTGACGGGTGATGCCGCAGATTTTGACAAACAACCGGCCCATTGGGAGCACCACCAAAACAATTGGCTGCTGGTTCTTGGATGGTTCTGAGAGCGCTGATACATCTACTTTTGTTCAGGGCGCATTTGCAGAGGATCCGGGTGCTCCGGGTGAAGCTTGTTGATCCGGCGCACCATTTGCCATAGCCGTCCAAAGTTGCGCTGGTTGAAGTGCATCACCAGCCGTGGCAGATGGGCAATATCTTCCTCGGCTTCCTCCGGCAAGGCCCCAGTTTGCTCGATCCGGCCCGAATCGAGAATATCGGCAAACTCTTCGTTTAAGATGTCTAGGGCTTCCGGTGAGAGTCTGGTGTTCAAGCGCAAAACCAGGAGCTCCCGCACGTAGCGATTGCTGTGAAAGACGCGATAAAAATCGACAATCTGCTGACAGGCATCTCCCACATCGTCGGTTAGGGTGTAGAGGAAGAGATCTTCTGGGCTGATCAAGCCGCGACCGAGCAGGTGCTCCCGCACGTATTCGTCCCATTCTTTCCAGTAGCAGCCACCTGTTCTGTCCACCAGCACCAAGGGCATGAGCTTGGTTTTGCCGGTTTGCATCAGGGTTAGGCATTCAAAGGCTTCATCCTGAGTGCCGAAACCGCCGGGAAAAAGCACCAGCGCGTCGGTTTCTTTAACAAAAAAGAGCTTGCGCGAAAAGAAATACTTGAAGTTGATGACCCGATCGCTGGCAGCAATAACGGGATTGGCCATTTGCTCAAAGGGAAGCTGGATATTGAGCCCAAAAGAGTTTTCCAGCCCTGCCCCTCGGTTGCCGGCTTCCATAATGCCGCCGCCGCCCCCCGTCATGACCATGAATCCCCGTTGACTGATGCAGTAGGCGAACAACTGGGCCTGGCGATATTCGGGACTTTCTGGCCCCAGTCGTGCCGACCCGAAAACGGTGATCTTGCGTTGGTGGGCATAGTTTTGGAAGGCGGCAAACCCCTGCTCCAGATCCTCAAGAGTAGCCGCCAAGATCTTGGCATCTAAACGGCTCAGCTCTAGGGATCCCATGCGCTGCAGCGACTGCAAAATACGCAGCCAGGCTGTCCGGTTGGGGTGATGCTCCAACTGCTTTAGGCGAGTCTCAGCGTTGGAAAAAAC
>NZ_JANSIC010000001.1:0-1420 GCF_047461955.1 Synechococcus sp. R55.7 | reverse complement strand
ACCACCACATCCACCTTCTGGCCGCCCTTGAACAACATCAGGGTGGGAATGCTGCGAATGCCGTACTGGCTGGCAGTTTGAGGGTTCTCGTCAGTATTAATTTTTACAACCTTAACTTTGCCGACATACTGCTCAGCTATCTCCTGAACCACAGGAGCCACCATCCGGCAGGGGCCACACCAAGGTGCCCAAAAATCGACCAAAACCGGAATATCGCTGCGCAGCACCTCTGCCTCAAAGGTAGCATCAGCGATATCTATTGCTGCAGACATGCTTGGAGAACTCCTGAAACAATACCTATCATGGTTTCTAATCTTAGCACAGCTCTCTGGCTGCTGCTGACCGAAAACTCGGCGTCGCAGGCCCCGGCATTCATGCCTGGGGATAAGTCACCGTCTCATGACAGGACGGGAGACTCGCTCCACCCGCTTATGGAAGGGTGCAGCGTTAAAGGTGAAGTAGAAGTATCTGGGGTGTTTTGGCATCTCAGTAGTTGAGGAGATGGCGTCCCCCACGAGGATATAGGCCCTCGTGTAGCCCATTGCAACGAAGCGCGAGGAGCGTGGAGCGATGGAAAAAATCCCCCGGCTTTAGCCGTGGGGAGAACGTTAACGATCTGGCTGGACTGGCCGGATTAGCATTGGTGAGCTGGGATCCCTTAGACAAATACCATTGGCTTATGACGGATTTTCTCGAAAGCAGCCGCATCAAAACGGTAGAGGGTTGCCGGTCTGCCTGTTCCTTGGGAACTTTTCTGGCCGGTATCTTGCAAGATACCCAGTTTCAGTAGGCGGGCGCGAAAATTGGAGTAGTCGGAGAACCCCTCGCCCAAAACGGTGCCGTAGAGCTGGTAGACCTCCCCTAGCGTGAAGGTGGCGGGCAAAATGTCAAAGGCAATCGGACTGTACTCCAACTTGGCGCAGAGGCGACGGCGGGCGTAGCGGCAAATCTCTTCGTGGTCAAAGGCCAAGGGGGGAATCTGGTCGGCGGGATACCAGGCAATGCCCTCCACTCCGTCTGCCAGCAATTCAGCATCCTGGAACCGCACCAGGGCAAAGTAGCTGACCGACAGGTAGCGCACTCCATAGCCATCCTCGGCCTCGCGGGGATCCCGCTCCGGCCCCCCGAAGGTGTAGAGCTGCTCCAGATAGAGGTTTTTAACACGAATTTTCTCCGCCAAGATGCGGTAGGCCGCTGCTTCTAGGGATTCTGAGCGCCGCACCAGTGTTCCTGGCAGGGCCCAGCAACCGCGGAAGGGATCCTCCCGCCGCCGCACCAGCAGCACCAGGAGGCGATTCTGCTCAGTGTCGATGGAGAAAATGACCGCATCCACGCCCACCCGGAACTCCGCCAAGGCGATCCGGTTCTCCGATGGGCCTGCCACGATGCGGGATCCCTGCATAGCTTGGCACTGAATCCT